>JAKSQI010000113.1 GCA_024404215.1 Oscillospiraceae bacterium | reverse complement strand
AAAAAGGCTCAGGACGAAGAGATTCTGCGACTTCTTCATGTAGTTGGCCTGGAGGAACGATTCATCAAATCGTATCCCGGGCAGGTCAGCGGTGGTGAGTGCCAAAGAGCGGCCATTGCCCGCGCAATTGCCCAGAAGCCGCGTCTTTTAATTGGTGATGAAGCTACCAGTGCTTTGGATGTTTCGGTCCAGGCTCAGGTGGTAGACCTTTTGACCCGCATTCGAAAGGAAGAAAACATCGGCTATCTTTTCATTTCCCATGACCTGTCACTGGTTAGCAGCTTCTGCGATCGCACCTACGTTTTGTACGGAGGAAAAGTGGTAGAGGAAGGCGTAACGAGCGAGGTTATCAATAATCCGCAGCAGGATTATACAAAGCGATTGCTGGCGTCTGTGTTAACTGTTTAACTGGAGAAATACGATGTCTGTACAGGGTGAAATTAACGAAAGCTGGAGCATACGATCTGATAATTATAATTCATATGTGGTAGAAGAATTTCAAACCAATCGTCCTCAAAAATGGCTGGAGCAAATTGAATCTTTGGCACCGTCCAATCGGCCGCTGCGTGTCCTAGACTGTGGCTGCGGACCCGGGTTTTTCTCGGTTCTGTTGTCAAAAGCGGGACACAAGGTCACCGGAATTGATGGCTCCGACGGCATGCTGAAGCATGCCCGGGAGAATGCGGAAGTCTTTGCTGTTGAGCCGGAATTGATTCAGGGGGACTTTGGGGCTTTGCCTTTTGCGGATAATACCTTTGACCTGTTAATCAGCCGCAATGTAACCCACATCATTCGAGAGCACTTGAAGGTATATGGGGAATGGCTCCGGGTTCTCAAGCCGGGAGGCGTGCTGTTGATTTATGACGCTAACTGGCATCTGCCCTACCAGGAGGGCCCTGTCAGGGATGAAGCCATTCGCCGGGAGCGGGAAGCCCTTGCGATTTATGAGCGGGGTTATACCTATGATCGCTCCTATGAGTACATTGACAGTGCTTTGAATCCGGATAATTATAAGGTTTTTGGGAAAGCACAGCGGCCGGATTTTGACATAGGTGTTTTAACGCAATTGCCGTTCTGTGATATTAGCTTTGACAGAGATGTTACAGCTGAGCTGTGGAGCGAAAAAGAAAAACTGATGTACGGGGCAACACCCCTGTATCGCATTCGAGCGGTCAAGGAGCAGAAGTAAAAAGGAAAAACCTCCCCGTTTCAATTAACAGGGGAGGAAATTGTATCTGTTGCTGTATAAAGTCCGGGTATCTCACAAAGGGAGATACCCGGGCTTCTTATTTTTCTACCATGTAGTAGCGGATTTCAACGGCAGACGGGGTGCGGGTAGCCTTGCAGAGGAAGACATGGCGTTCCATCCAGCGCAGGCTGTCATCGTAGGCTTCTATTTTCGGGGTGGTGACAAAATAGTAAAGGTCCGGGTCTACAAAACCGCCATTCAGAACGGTTTCCACATATTCCGGGGGAACGGTGCGAATGCCGTTGTTTTCAATGTAAAAGCTGCGCCCGTCATCCAAACGGATGCCGTAGCGGGCGGATAATTCGCAGACGCCGTTGGGACGGATAACCTGACTGTCAATGGTGCAGGGCAGGGTAACGCCGGAGAAGGGCTTGCCGTCCGGGTCCACGCCCTCTACCGTGCCGCTGGGGCAGTTAATTAGCTGACGGCGGCCGTTTACAGAGTCTTGGCCGACGACTACGGGCTTGTCAGCGGTAACGCTGACGGTAAACATGAGCTTAGAAGAAACCATAGTATTGCCTCCTGTATTGTTAATCAATCATGTCGTTCTGATAACCGGACAGATGCTCAAAGGGGAGAATGATGCGTCCACGGTATAAGCCGCAGCCATCGTTGATGCGGGACTTATCCAAAGCGGTGAACATGTTAACATCTATCTTGGAATAGTCCAGATATTTCAAGGCGCGAACCCGCTCGTGAGCATCGTCAAAGAAGGGGCATTCTCCACGGGGGATGCGCCCACGGCGAGTGCGGGCAATTTCCTGCTCCTTCTCATAGCCGGAGTGATTGGCTTTGCCGATTTCGGCGTTGTCATCCATCCGCTTGGTGCGCAGCTGCAGCTCTGCCTGGCAACGGGCGATGTTGTCAAAAAAAGTGATGTGCAGAGACTGGTAGCCGGTAGGCTTAGGGTTGTGGACGTAGTCGCGGTAGTAGGGGGTAACAGAGGGACTCAAAAGCTGACCCGTGGTGTCGGCGTCAGCATAAGCATAGGCTGGCTCTGCGGTGAAGCCCCGCTCTTCCAGAAACTCCGGCAGAGCATTGGCGATTTCATAGAGATAGCGCAGCTCCTCTTCCTCATGGTCCTGCCCAACAAACACATGGCATTTGGGCAGTGAGATGACTATGCGGTAGGCGATTACATCCCGGAAGGTATTCAGTCGCTCTTTTATTTGCGGGGCCGAGGGGTAGCTGCCATTCTTCTCGTAGTAGTCTGCAATAAACTCGGTGATGTAGCCGTTGAATTTTTCTTCCGAGCGAATCAGGGATTTTATGCGGCCCTTAAAGGTAAAAGCCAGAAAGGGGTATTTGGCGGCCATGTATTTATAGAATTCCCGGATGCGCTGGGACTGGGAGGTAAGGAAGTCGTTATGCTCCAGCAGCTCCATCATCTGAACCAAAAAATTGCAGTGAGCCAGTTCCACTTGGTTGCCGGTACGCTTGGCGTCGGCTTTTAAATCCTCATAATAACGGTGCAGAATGCTCATCACCGTGTGACCGTCATATAGATAGTCATTCAACATAATCATAGGCTGTACCTCCCGGAAGCTATGGCTTCAGTATAGCAGATATGGATATAAAAGAATACTCTTTTGACGAAAAAACTCCCCGGCGCCGCTGCGTCGGGGAGTGAGCCTTTAAGCCGTTTTCTTTTTGTGATAAGCTTCGGCCAGCTTCCGATAGCCGAAAGCCAGCAGGGCTGAGCCCAGGGTGAACAGAAGTATCATCAGCAGATTAGTAACCCATTTGCTGCCGGTGAGGCGATAGATGGCCATGACCACCTTGGGACCAATCACCATCTGCAGACCGTACAGCTCCAAAGTGCCGCCGGCCAGAAATTTTACCAGCTTTCCGGTTTTGATATAGCCGGTAAGGAAGGAAATGCCGATGGCTCCCAGACCGCCGAAGAGGAAGAAGAAATCCTTGAAAGGAACATTCAGCTTTGCGGTAAAGCCCCAGAGGTACATGCCCACAAGTCCAATAGGCAGGCAAAGTAAGGGAAGCCACTTGGGTGCCCGATATTTTTTCAAGGCCCAACCGGCCAGAAAGACAGGAATCCGGTTGGCAAAGATAAAAATCTTGTTGTATCCGGTCAGCTTTTCACAGGCAAAGCACAGGATGAACCAGCCAGCCAGTACCACAAGCCCTTTTTGCGGCAGTTTCCAGCGCAGAAAGAGGGGGTAGAGGGCGTAAAGAATAAGAATGGCGGGAATAAACCAAAGAAAGCTTCCGCCGCCGTTAGTGAAAAAATCCACAAAGCTGGCGGCCTTAGCCGCTCTCAGTATGGACCAGTGGTTAACCAAAAGGGCCAGTACAATAAAGGTAATATATTTGCCGTAGACAGTAATCAGGCGTCCTTTTAGAAAGGGCCACCAGGATAGCTCCTTATCAGCCAGCGAATAGGCCGAAAGCAGAAAGAATATATCCACGCCTACGTAGCCAATGGTAAGAAGATATCGCTCAGCAACCGAGCCTGTCAGGGTAATCCAAAGGTGGAAGACTAAAATCCAAAGAGCTGACAGCAGCTGTGCCAAAGGCTTGTTAATTTTCATGGCTGTTTACAGCTCGCTGGGGCACATGAGAAAGAAAACCAGGTTGCCGGAAACCAAAATCACGGTTTCATCAGCCTCAGTGCAGATGTTCCAGCGGGGGTCAGCCAGTTCCTTCAGGCTGTTTCCCAAAGCGGCGGCATCATCGGATTCCAGAACATAGCCGATAAAGGGAATGGAGCCAATCATGGGGGAGAAGCGAACACCCTTGCTGAAGCCGGTAACATCCTCAGTGCAGCCTTCCAGCCAGCCGGGCTCAACCTCCATGTCAACCAGTCCCTCATAGATGTTGGCGTCAATTAAGGCCTGTACCTTGCCGGCAGCATCTGCGGCAGTTGAGGCCAGAAAGGCGTCCCGGTACTGAGCACCCAAAGAGTTCTCAGCAGAAGGGGCGACGATAACAGTGGCATCAGCAGCCGTGTCATCCTTGCCGGGCTTGTTTTCTGCCTTGCTTCCGCAGGCGGCCAGTCCAAGAAGCAGAACCAGGGCCATTGCGGCACAAATAAACTTTTTCAAACGCATATGTATATCCTCCAAATGATATAGAATTGCCCCGTTTGGAAGTATGTGGGGCTTTTAACAGGATTCTCCCGTCACTTTCTTAGACGGCAGCCGGTGGGAAAAGTTCCCTTTTTGGTTTTGGATTGTCAGCGCAGACAAAGGTCCTTCATTTGAGCTCTTACGGTTTCCGTGATGCCCAGACGATTGGTCAGAAAGCCGTCTACGGAGCCATAGGCTTCCCGGATGGCGGAAAGGGCTGCGTTCAAGTAGTCTTCGTCCACATTAAAGGCCCGGGAAACGGCCTGGGCCAGTTCCTTGTTGTGCTCAAAAAGGCGGATTTTCCAGTAGATTTTCCTAGCCTTCTTGCCATTGGTCTTCCGGGTTTCCATGTAGTCTGCCATAACGGTGGCATCATCCATGCCCAGCAGATAGAGGAATAGGGCAGAGATGGTTCCACAGCGGTCCTTGCCTTCTGTACAGTGCCACAATACACCGCCTTCCGGGGCGTGCTGACAAATGGCTTGCATGGCCTCGGCAATTTTGCTGAGGGAGTAATCACTGGTAACCAAACTGCGGTAGAGCTCTTTCATGTCAGGAGGACCAGGCTTTTTGCCTTTTAGCCGGTCGGTTTCTTCTTCGTGGGTTATACCGAACACACTTTCGTCCAAAAGAGAGATATTCAAAAGCTTCATACCGGGGTGGAGCTGATCCGGATGCTCAAGAATTTCGTTCTTTGTGCGCAGGTCAATAACCGTGCGGATTCCGTGCTCCCGGTAGAGATACTCAGCGTCCTTTTCCGTTAAATTCGCCAGGAAGGCACTGCGCAGGATGGCGTTGGTTTTTATGGCCTCGCCGGCCGGGGTGGTCAAGCCCTGAAAGCTGCGGATGTTTTTTTCTCTTTTCAAGTGAAGAATTCTCATGATTTGCCCTCAATTTCAAAATCATTAGGGCTGTGGCC
>JAKSQI010000112.1 GCA_024404215.1 Oscillospiraceae bacterium | reverse complement strand
CTTGTAACGGGTAACACTAATACCGGCAGCGTCTGCTGTAGCGGGTCCCTCACCTACACTGCGCAGGTGTAAGCCGATTCGGCTGCGCTTGAGCATAATATGGCAGACAATGGCAATAATAACAGCCAAATAGGCAAGAAAACCGTAAGAGAGGAAAACCTTACCAAACCAACCTAAAGAGGATGCAAAGGGCAGCGTGGCGGAAAAATAGGCGCTGGTCTTGCTCAAGGCAAGAGAAGGAACGTCAGCACCGCTGATTTTAATCAGAGAACCGCCGAAGAAGTTACCGAAGCCAACACCAAAGGTGGTCATGGCTAAACCGGTTACATTCTGATTTGCTCGCAGGCTAACGGTGAGGAAGCAATAGATCAGGCCCATGAGGAGTGAACCGAGCAATGAGCAAATTAAGGGAATGGCAATGCCTAAAAAGGGATTCATGCTTCCAGCCTGTTCATAAAAGAAGGCCCCAATAACGCCGCTGATAGCGCCTACGTACATGACACCGGGAAGACCCAGGTTCAGATTGCCGCTTTTTTGCGTCAGAGTTTCACCCACACAGCCATACAGAAGTGGAATGCCCTGGACAACAGCACGAGGAATAAAGGTTACAACATCAATCATGGTTCGTTTCCTCCTTTCGTGCATTTTTGCGGAACACTACCTTGTAGGTAATAAAGAATTCACAGCCTATGATAAAGAAGAGAATCAAGCCAGTAAGAATATCGGAGAAGGACTCGTTTAATCCAACAACCGAGGATATTTCTCCTGCGCCTCGACCAAAAAAGACGATGAGTAAGGAAGTGGCTATCATAGCAGCCGGATTAAACTTAGCCAGCCAGGAAACCAAAACACCGGTAAAGCCCTGGTTGTTCACAATGGTTGTGGTTATGGTATGGTTGATTCCGCCTACCAGCAGCACACCGGCTAAACCGCACAAAGCGCCGGAAAGCAGCATGGTACGGATAACAATCAGATTCACCTTCATGCCTACGTATTTAGCTGTTGCTACACTTTCGCCTACAACACGGATTTCATATCCGTGCTTGGAGTACTTGATGTAAACGTACATGAAAGCGGTAATCAGGACAGATACTAGGATTGGCAGCAGATACTTATTACCGATTTCAGGAAGCCAGCCGGACATGGTGTTGGGATTGATAACACCAATTTTACCGGAACCCTTGGGAGACTCCCACACCACCGTGTAGTAGGCAACCAGCTGAATGGCAATATAGTTCATCATCAGGGTGGACAGGGTTTCGTTGGTGTTCCATTTTACCTTAAACAAGGCCGGAATCAGACCCCAAAGGGCTCCGGCAACCAAACCGCTGATAAGCATCAATACGATAATGAGCCCATTGGGAAGCTTATCCCCAAGGCAAACCATACAGGCTGCGGCGGCTAAGCCGCCAATAAGGGCCTGTCCTTCACCACCGATATTCCAAAACTTCATTTTGAAGGCGGGAGTCAAAGCCAGAGCAATTATCAGAAGAATAGCTGTGTTCTGAAAGGTAACCCAGCATCTGCGTGCTGAGCCGAAGGCGCCGGACAGCATGGTAGCGTATACCTTGATGGGATTGTAACCGGTTACAATAGCAGTAATAACGGCGCATACAATAAGGGCAGCCAAAATGGCAATGCCGCGAATTGCCCAGGCCTTGTACCAGGGCAGGGCTTTACGCTTGACCACATGAATAAGAGGCTCTCGTGTATTATTGTTCATTCTCACTGCCTCCTTTCAGTTTGGTCATCATCAGGCCGATGCTTTCCTTATCTGCGCTGCGTCCATCAACGATACCGCTGACCTTGCCGCTGCAGAGAACCAGAATACGGTCACTGAGCTCCAGCAGAACATCCAAATCTTCACCGACATAGACAACGGCTACGCCCTTCTGTTTCTGCTGGTTCAGCAGATTGTAGATGGTGTAAGAGGAGTTAATATCCAAACCACGGACGGCATAGGCTGTAAGTAAAACCTTGGGGGCGGCTGCAATCTCACGGCCAACCAGTATCTTTTGCACATTACCGCCGGACAGCTTGCTGACAGGAGTCAGTACATCCGGAGTTACAACCTCCAGCTCGTCCACTACCGTCTGGGCCAGATCATAGGGGTATTTCCGATCGGTAAAGAAGCCCTTCCCTCGGCGGAAGGAACGAAGCATCATGTTGGCTGCCAGCTTCCTGCTGCCTACCAGCCCCATGCCGAGACGGTCTTCCGGCACAAAGGACAGCGCAACACCCATGTCGTTAATTTTTTTCGGATCCTTGCCAATCAGCTCTTCGCTGTGGCCGTCCTCTCCTACGTAGCGAATGCTCCCACTTTCGGTGGGCTGCAGGCCTGCAATGGCTTCCAAAAGTTCCTTCTGGCCACAGCCGGAAATACCGGCAATGCCCAGAATCTCTCCGGAACGGATGGAGAAGGATACATCCTGAAGCTTCATGACGCCGTCCGATCCCCGAACGTTAAGGTGGTCAATGATTACCCGGTCGGTGGGATGAATCGGTTCCGGACGCTCAATGTTCAGGGAGACGGAACGGCCAACCATCATGCTGGTCATTTCTGCAGCATTAGTATCCCTGGTGTTCATCTGACCGATATACTCTCCCTTTCGAAGAACAGCAACACGGTCGGATACAGCCTCTACCTCGTGAAGCTTGTGGGTAATGATAATCACGCTTTTTCCATCAGCCTTCATGTTACGGATAACGGAAAAAAGCTTGTCGGTTTCCTGAGGGGTTAAAACAGCTGTGGGCTCATCCAGAATCAAAATATCGGCACCCCGGAAAAGTACCTTGACGATTTCCACTGTCTGCTTTTCGGAAACCGACATGTTATAGACTTTTTTTCCCGGGTCAACGGCAAAACCGTATTTATCACATATTTCTTGGATTTTGACTGTAGCGGCTTTCAAATCCAGCCGCCCCTCCAGGCCGAGAACGATGTTTTCCGCTGCGGTCAACACATCAATCAGCTTAAAATGCTGATGCACCATGCCAATGCCCAGCTTGAAGGCGTCATGAGGAGATCGGATTACGGCTTCCTTGCCGTGAATGAAAATCTGGCCTTCGTCTGGGTAGTAGATGCCGGACAGCATATTCATCAGCGTAGTTTTTCCGCTCCCGTTCTCGCCCAGAAGAGCCAGAATTTCACCTTCATAAACCTCCATGCTGACTTTATTGTTTGCTATGGTCGTTCCAAAGGTTTTCGTAACATTTCTGTACTCAACAGCGGGAATTCTGTTTTCCAAAACCATTCCTCCTTGAAAATGAGTAACGGGCGGCGCGTCGTTAGTCGCACCGCCCGTTTGAGGCGGAGAATTACAGGGAATTATCCGTAGAATTCGTCCAACAGGGTGATTCCGTCAATGCGCAGGTCAAAGGCAGGGGCGGAACGATTGGAGGATTCGGCAAAGGCTCCGTTTACAATAGCTTCGGTTTCACCGGTATAATCACCCCAGTCGTTGATATCGGCCAGGTAGGTGGAAACCTTCTCGCCGTTTACGGTAAAGGTTGCAGCATCAAATACCTTAACCTCACCGGAGGACAGCTTCTTGGAAACCTCAGCCAGCTTTTCGGCGGTACCGGCAGCTGCAACGGCTTCGTTCAGATCGGTGAGCTGTACGGATGCCGTTTCCAGGTTGCCGGTCCAGTCTGTACTAATCTTCTCGCTCATGGCAGTTTTACCAATCATGTACTGCATATAGGGTACCCAGTTGATGCGGCTGGATACCAGGAAGGTGTTGGGGCAGGCAGCAATGGTGGAACCGTTGTAAGAAACATTGGGAACACCGGCAGTCTCACAGGCGGTAGGAGCACCCATGGAGTCGGCATGCTGGGAAATCAGAACGCCGCCGTTATCAATCAGCTTCTGTGCGCCTTCCTTC
This sequence comes from Oscillospiraceae bacterium, assembly GCA_024404215.1. GTDB lineage: Bacteria > Bacillota > Clostridia > Oscillospirales > Oscillospiraceae > Alloscillospira. Next base: position 1,391 of record JAKSQI010000112.1, on the reverse strand, counting down.
TCGGCAGTCTCATCATACCCGGAACCGGCGAAGGTTACATCCACGGTAACGGTGGGACAAACAGACTTGGCACCAAGATAAAAGCTGGTGTAGCCGGAAATAACTTCTGCATAGGTATAAGCGCCAACATAGCCCATCTTAGCTTCTTCAGCCGTAATCTTGCCGTCGTCAATCATCTCGTTCAGCTTCAGACCGGCAGCTACACCGGCAAGATAGCGAGCTTCGTAAATGGAAGCAAAGGCATTGTGGTAGTTAGAAAGGCCTTCCGTGTGAGCCTTAACACCGGTAGCATGGCAGAATTGAACATCCGTGTATTCCTTGGCGGCCTGAATCATGTAGGCTTCGTGACCGAAGGAGTCTGCAAATACGATGTTGCAGCCGGAGTCAGCCAGGTCACAGGCGGCCTCGTAGCATTCCTGACCTTCAGGAATATTGGTTTTTAGAATGTACTCAACGCCCAGGCTGTCGCAGGCTTCAATGCCGGCAGCCATGAAGTTGTTGTCATAGGTAGAGTTTTCATCGTGCAGGAAGATGAAACCCACCTTGGTCTTGGACAGCTGATCAGCATAATCCTTCACCAAAGCGGTAACATCAACGGTTTCGGAGCTGTTTTCAAATACAACAGCTGCGTCACGGTCCTCTACCTCAGGGGCGGGTTCTTCTTTTTTGCTGCCGCAGGAGCACAGGGCAACCAGCATGGCAAGAGCCAGCAGCAGGGCTCGCATCTTTTTCATAATATCTCCTCTTTTTTTTATTTTCCGTTTTCACGGTTAATGATACAGTGATCCTTACGGGTCCAATTATTAGAATAGCAGACTCCGGGGGAAAAAACAAGGCAGGAAAAGAGAATTATCCCTGTTCCCGGAAGGTTACGGTACCGGTAGCAGCATCCATGGCATCAACAATAGCCAGGGATTCCAACTGATATCCCAGATTGCGAATCATGCGCCCGCCCTGTTGAAAGCCTTTCTCTACCGCAATGCCAATGCCTTCAACTGATGCGCCGGATGCCTGCACTATTTGGATAAGCCCCTGCAACGCGCATCCGTTGGCCAGAAAATCGTCGATGATTAAAACCCGATCCTGAGGCTGCAGGTACTTTTTTGAAACGATGACGGTGTTCTTGTTTTTATGGGTAAAGGATTCCACTTCAGCCGTGTACATGTCACCGTCCAGATTGATGCTCTTGGCTTTTTTTGCAAACACCACGGGCACCTTGAAATGCATGGCAACCACAGCAGCGATACCGATTCCGGAGGCTTCAATGGTTAAAATTTTGACAAAATGTGATTGTGCTTAAATTTTATATTCAGCTTTTGCGTTAAATAAAAAAATTTATTGCATAACAGCAGAAAAAGTGTATAATTCCATATCTGCGCAATAAGCTATCG
>JAKSQI010000111.1 GCA_024404215.1 Oscillospiraceae bacterium | reverse complement strand
TCCGGTGTACTCCGCGGTGCTGTTGCCATGGTTGGCTGCAACAACCCCAAGGTTCGTCCCGACTACGCTCATGTTGAGCTGATGAAGAAGATGCTGGAGAACGACATCATCGTTATCGTATCCGGTTGCTCCGCTCAGGCTGCCGCCAAGGCCGGTCTGCTGGATAAGGACGCTGCCAAGTACTGCGGTGAAGGTCTGAAGCGTGTTTGCAAGCTGGTTGGTATACCTCCCGTACTGCACATGGGCTCCTGCGTTGATATTTCCCGTATGATGATCCTGGCCGGCTGCGCTCCCGAGTGGATGTCCGAGAAGGCTGTTTCCATCGGTAACTACGTTGTATCTACCGGTATTGAAACCTTCCTGGGCGTTGACCCCTACACCAAGGGCTCCAGCGAGGTTGTTGGCCTGCTGCAGGGCAAGATTGAAGACTGGGTAGAGGCTAAGTTCGTTGTTGATACTGACCTCGACAGCCTGGCTGACAAGATGATTGCCACCATCGAGCGCAAGCGCGCTGCTCTGGGCATCTGATTTTTGTTTGAGGATTTCTGAATGAAAGTAGCAATTACCGGAAAAGGCGGTGTTGGCAAAACTACCCTGTCCTCTACCCTGGCCAGATTGTACGCCGCAGAAGGCCGTACAGTACTCTGTGCTGATGTAGACCCGGACGCCAACCTTGGTCTGGCCCTTGGCTTTACGGAAGAAGAAGTAAATGCCATCGTTCCCATCTCCAAGATGCGCACTCTCATAGAAGAGAGAACCGGTGTAAATGCCGACAACACCTTTTACAAGCTGAACCCTCAGGTTTCCGATATTCCCGATACCTACGCCAAGGAGATTAACGGTGTTAAGCTTCTGGTCATGGGCACAGTGGAAACCGGCGGCAGCGGCTGTGTCTGCCCCGAGCATGTTATGCTTAAGGCAATCCTGTCCTCTCTGGCCTTCCGCAAGGATGACGTGGTCATTATGGATATGGAAGCCGGCCTGGAGCATTTGGGCCGGGGTACTGCCAGCTGCATGGATCAGTTCATTGTTGTAGTAGAACCCGGCGCCCGCAGCATTCAGACCTATGAAAAGGTTAAGCAGCTTGCGGCGGATATCGGTGTATATAAGGTCAATGTAGTTGGCAACAAGGTGCGGAACGAGGATGACAAGAAATATCTTGAAAGCAAAATTCCCCCCGAAGCCATTTTGGGCTATATCAGCTACAACGCCGATGTAATTGAAGCTGACCGCAGCGGTATCTCACCCTATGATGTGAGTCCCACTGCTGTGGAAGAAATCCGGGCCATTAAAAATCGAATGGACCAAATGAAATAAATTCTTGAAAGGAATGGAAATAACGAATGGGATTATTTGATACCGCGCTGCGCGGCACCGGCGAAATGCTCGCCAAGGCTCAGACCGATCTGGACGCTGTTATCGCTGAGCTTGGCGTTGATGCTCCTATGGTAGAGCCCGATACCGCTTACAACTGCGCTTGTTCTATGGCTTATGCCGGCAAGAAGGTTGCCACTCTGGGCGATTTGAAGGATGCTTTTGAGCACATCAAGAGCATGGTTGGCACCGAAATGAACCTGACCAACGTCTTCAAGTCCGGCGTTGCCACCGCCATGGCTGCTGAGGTTATTGAAGCCTGTAAGTATGCCAAGACCGCTACCCCCTATGAAGGCACCGTATATCACGGTCACCTGACCGACGCCGAAGTTCGTGAGCTGGGTGTTCCTCTGGTTACCGGCGATATCCCCGGCTTCGTAGTTATCATTGACGAAGCTCACTCTGACGAAGAGGCCATGGCTCTGATTAAGGGCTATCAGTCCAGAGGTATTTTCGTATTCCTGATTGGTGGCATCATCGACCAGGCTGTACGTGCCGGCTTTGACTTCTCCAACGACTTTAAGGTTCGTGTTGTTCCTGTTGGTAAGGATATCTGGTCTGTTGGCCATGTTATCTCTCTGGTAGTTCGTGCTGCCATGATTTTCGGTGCTATCCAGCCCGGCGATTGGGACGGCTTCATGGATTACACCTTCAACCGTATCCGCGCTTTCGTTAACGCCTTTGCTCCTGTTGCTGACATCACCGTTGGCTGCGGCGCCGGCGCTATCGCTCTGGGCTTCCCCGTAATCAGCAACGATATGGTTCACACCGACTGGAGAGTTCCCAAGTCCCTGATTCTGAACGAAGACATCGGCGACTGGATTGAAACCTCTCTGGAAGCTCGCGATATCAAGCTGAAGATTACCAACATTGATATCCCCGTTGCTTACTCCTCCGCCTTCGAAGGCGAAATCATCCGTAAGAAGGATACCCATGTTGACATCGACGGTTCTCGTCTGGACTGCCTGGAGCTGGTTCAGACCAAGGAGCTGACCGAGGTTGAGGATCACAAGATTGAGCTCTTTGGTCCTGACATTGACGAAATCGAGCCCGGCTCCAAGATGAACCTGGCTGTTGTGGTTGAGGTTGCCGGTAAGAACATCCAGAGCGACTTCGAGCCCGTATTCGAGCGTAAGTTCCACGACTTCGTTAACCGTGCTGAAGGTATCATGCATACCGGTCAGCGTGACATGATTCGTATCCGTGTCAGCAACACCGCTTTTGCTACCGGCTTCCGCGCCAAGCACATCGGTGAAATCCTCTACGCTCAGGTTAAGAGCGAGTATGGTACCGTTGTTGACAAGTGCCAGGTTAAGATCTACACCGATCCTGCCATGTGCAAGGAGCAGCGCGCTATGGCTAACGTTGTCTTCGACAAGCGTGATGCCCGTCTGGCTACCCTGACTGACGAGAGCGTAGAAGTATTCTACACCTGCATTCTGTGCCAGGCCTTCTCTCCCAGCCACGTCTGCATCGTTACCCCCGAGCGTCTGGGCCTCTGCGGCGCCGTATCCTGGCTGGATGCCAAGGCTACCAACGAGCTGGATCCCACCGGTCCTTGCCAGATTGTAACCAAGGAGCGCATGATTGACGAGCGTGTTGGCCGTTATGAGGATGTTAACGAGGCCGTTCAGCAGTACTCTCACGGTGCTCTGGAGTCCGTTACTCTGTACTCCATTCTGGAAGACCCCATGACCTCCTGCGGTTGCTTCGAATGCATCTGCGGTATTGAGCCCTTCTCCAATGGTTTCGTTATCGTTAACCGTGAGCACATCGGTATGACTCCTCTGGGCATGACCTTCTCCGAGATGGCCTCCATGACCGGTGGTGGTGTTCAGACTCCCGGTTACATGGGCCATGGTAAGCACTTCATCGCCTCCAAGAAGTTCCTGAAGGCTGAAGGCGGCATGGGTCGTGTTGTATGGCTGCCCAAGGCTCTGAAGGAGCAGCTGCGCAACAAGCTGGATGCTACTGCCAAGGAGCTGTACGGCATTGATAACTTCACCGACATGATTGCCGATGAAACCATCACTGAGGATCCCGAGCAGCTGCTGGAGTTCCTGACCAACGCCGGTCACCCCGTACTGGGCATGGAGCCCCTGCTGTAAGTCTTTTGGCTTAGGCTATTGCTTAAATCTACCCCCGCGGTCATTTGACCGCGGGGGTTTTCTATTGCTGTATGCCCTTGACCCGGGCACCGTGCTTTACTATAATAGCAGAAAGATTATTGTACAGGAGGATTTCCATGAAACAGCTCTATCCCCTAACCTTCAGCCCCATTACCATACGGGGTGTAGAATTTAAAAATCGTCTGGTCATGACACCCTCTTCCCCCGGTTTGGCAGACCACAACGGTTTTATGACTGTAGATTATGTCAATTTTTTCCGTCCCATTGCCAAAGGCGGCGTTTCCACTATTACTATTGGCAATGCTCTGATTGACTGGGACGAGGCCCACGATGAGGAGCGCCAGATTCGTTTGGATGTAGATGACACCATCAATCCACTGACTAAATTCACCGACATGTGCCGGCAGTTTGGCTGCGAGCCTTCCATGGAACTGAACCATACCGGCTGTGATGCCACCTACGAATACATTAAGCGCCCCATGGTATCCGCCAGCCCCTGCGTCTCAGATTTTGAGCTGGTTCGTGCTGCTGCTGCCGGTCGTCAGCCGGTCTGGGCAGAGGAAATGAGTACAGAGCATGTGAAACAGACCGTCCAGAAGTACGTGCAGGCCGCTGTCCGCTGCCAGCAGGCCGGCTTTAAACGGGTTTTGGTTCACGGTGGCCATGCCAATTTAATCGGTCAGTTCTCCTCTCCCTACTTTAACAAAAGAAAGGACGAGTACGGCGGCAGTTTGGAAAACCGTGCCCGCTTTGCCATAGAGGTTCTGGACGGCATCCGTAAGGCCTGCGGTGAAAACTTTGTCATTGATTTCCGTGTATCTGCCGATGAGATGATTGAAGGCGGCATGCACTTTGATGAGACTAAAGAATACCTGCTGATGCTGGCTGATAAAATAGACATTGTAAATGTCTCGGCCGGTATTCGCGGCAAGTTTGACCTGATGCACTACTGGATGAGCTCCTACGCCGATCCTCAAATGGCTAATGTTGCCTATGCCGGCGAGGTACGAAAGCTCCTGCCGGATTCTGTCAAGGTATCCGCTGTTGCCGGTATTAAGAATATTGATAACGCGGAGCGTATTCTCTCCGAAGGTCTGGCTGATATCATCTGCATGACCCGCCCCTTCTATGCAGATCCTGAAATGCCCCGTAAGTATGCTTTGGGAAAAAGAGACGGGGTACGCCCTTGCCTACGCTGTGCCTTCTGCTCCTCCCGTTTAGTGGTTCACAGCAGCACTCAGTGCGCTGTAAATCCCCTGCTGGGGCGGCAGTCTGAGTTCACCCTTGGAAAGCTGCCCAAGGCCGAGGAATCTCGCCGCATTGCTGTTGTCGGCGGCGGTCCCGCTGGATTGGAAGCCGCCAATACTCTTCTGGAACGCGGACATAAGGTAACCCTCTACGAAGCCGGCAATCGTTTGGGCGGCACCCTAAACCATGCCTGCGGCATTCAGCCCCTCAAGCAGGATTTAAAGGCCTATTTGGATTATATCGTGCGCCGTGCCGAGAACTCTGCTCTTAACATCCGGCTTAACACCCTGGCAACACCGGAGCTTTTGGATGCAGAGAATTACGATGGCCTGATTATCGCCTGCGGCGCTACCCCCGCCTTCCCGCCCGTACCCGGTATAGACCTCCCCCATGTTCACTGGGCCCCGGAGGCTGATGAGGGTAAGGTTGAGCCCGGCAAGCACACCGTTATCATCGGTGCCGGCTCCATCGGCTGGGAATGCGCCTACGGGCTGGTGAAAAAGGGCTGCGTCCCCACCCTGGTTGGCATGGAGCCTAACATAAATGCCG
>JAKSQI010000110.1 GCA_024404215.1 Oscillospiraceae bacterium | reverse complement strand
GCTCGGCCAGTGTCTGCACCACAGCGGCGCAGGCCCCACCGGCTGCTTCAATGGTCAGGTAATGATGGGCGTTTGAATCAACCAAGGCTTTACCTGAGGGGGGGAATTCGTCGTCGCCTTCATAATAGCAAAGTGTAATTGGAAACCGAGGGGCGTAAGGAATACACACGGTAGCATCGGCCTTTTCCTCCAGCAGTTTGCCGCCCAGCTTCAGACAGGCAACCTTGAATTGCTCAGCTGAAATATTGGTGAACCAGCGGGAAAACATAGTGTCTATGTCTTTGTTGAAGCCATGTCCTCGGGAGAGACCGCCGGGCATATCCGACAAACTGATCAGACGATTGGTTAAAGGCGTTGCATCTGCGGTATCCATATATTGAAGCAGGGTCAGATGGTGCCATGGATTCAGTTTTTCGTTAATAATGAATTCCGGATAAGAAACAGATATGCTTTTGCCCAGAGAAGGAAACAGAAACTGTTGTGACAAGGCATCAAAGGTTATTCCACCCTTTTCACACAATTGCTGCGGGCTATAGGCAGACAGCCTTTCACGGGCTGGCTTCAGCATAAGCGGAAACTGCCGGCTGTATGCGTCGGCACGTGCTTCCATACCTTTACCTCCCTTATCAGTAAGCTGCAGAATCATTATAGCATGCCGTAGGTAGAAATACCATATGAGAAAACTCCCCGATTGAAATCGGGGAGTTTTAATTGGGTGATGGTTACCAACGGCCCTTCATGGCATCCAGGATAATATCACCGGTTACGGCAATGTCCTCGGCCGAACAGGCGGCTGGAAAATTATCGCTGAAAAGGAACTGCGCGTTGGGCGGGAACTCGTCGTCCCCTTCCCAAATCATCATGCGGACAGTAAGCCCATCCATGAAAGGAACGTCGTAGGCAAGGTCACCGCCTTTGGCAGGGAGACCAGCCAGCTTCTCACAGGCCTCCTTGAACTTCTCAAGGGAATTGCCAAAGCCGAAGGCCAAACGCTTGATGCAGCGGCCATCAAACTGCTTTTGATACACATTGCCCCAAGGCATTTCCACATAGCTGAGCATACTGCCGGTAAAGGGGGCCGCTTTGCCCTGAAGGATGCGACGGGCGCAGAGAATGCGGACATTGGCTTTTGCCTGGCTTCCATCATCCTCGTAGCTGACAGTCATGTCCGGCCATCGAACAGCTACCGGGCGGCCCATAAGCCGAATGCGGAAGGTACCGGCATCATACGCTATGCCGGAAGCAAGACTCAGTTCCTGGGGGTCGGCGGCCGCAAATTCAGCGGTATAGTGCTCCAGAGGAACACCGGTTTTGTTATCTTTAATCTCCATTGTTGTCCTCATTCAAACAGACGGGAATCTGTGTGCGGAATAAAGCAGGCAGCTACAAATTCGTCCATGTAACCGGGCTCTGTGGACAGCTCCAGATAGGTGGTGCAGCTGGCCAGCTCAAATACCTTGTCGGTGGCCTCGTCGCTCAAAAGCATGGCACAGGCGCCGGTAAGGGAGCTGTTGCCGATGTAGCTGTACTTTTCAATGGGCTGCTTGGGAAGCATACCGATGCGCATGGCGTTTTCCATGTTAATACCGCTGCCGATACCGCCGGCAATCATGACACTGTCAATGTCATCAATGGTCATGTCCACGCTCTTGAGCATGGTCTGAACGGCGGAGAAGATGGCGGCCTTGGCACGAATGAAGTTGTCAATATCGCCCTCAGTCAGGTCAACATCACGGCCGGTGGCGCTTTCGTCAGCGAAAGCAAGCACGTAGCTGGACTGATATTCCCCTACCTTAACACGGCGGCCTTCACGGACGAACTTACCTCTGGCATCAATGATGCCGCAGCGGAAGAGCTCGGCGATGGTATCAATAAGGCCGCTGCCGCAGAGGCCGGCAACCTTGGAACCTTCCTCACCGATAATGGTCAGTGTGGGCTCCATGGTGGCTTCGTCAATGGCGATGGAGTCAACGGCGCCGGTTGTAGCACGCATACCGCAGGAAATATCGCCGCCTTCAAAAGCAGGGCCGGCGGAGCAGGCACAGGTCAGCATGTACTCGGAATTACCGAATACGAGCTCACCGTTGGTACCAAGGGCAATGAAGAGACCCATCGCATCCTTGTTCCAAAGCAGAGTATCCAGGGTGCCGGCGGTAATATCGCCGCCAACCCAGCTGCCCACGTTGGGGGCAAAAATAACCGGGGCATCCGCCTTGGCAGGGAGGCCGCACTCTGCTGCTGTCTTGCCGTGGAGCTCAAGGAACTCCGGCTCATAGGGCTCCAGCCGGATGCTTTCACCGTTTGCACCTACAAACAGATGCTCCATGGTGGTATTGCCGGCGATTACAATTCTGGTGATATCGTCAGCAGTGATGCCGGCATTGGCAATCATAGTGTTCATGATGGGGACAACGGTATCCTCGCGAACAGCCTGCTGCAGCTTTTCAACGCCGCCGGGCTTGCTCTGCTGGATGATACGGTTAATAACATCAGCGCCGTATTTGATTTGACCGTTACCAAGGCTGGCCTTGGCAACAACCTTGCCGGAAGCCAAATCCAGCATGGCGGCAGTAACGGTTGTAGTACCGATATCTACGGCAACACCATAACCGGTTTCCTGTACGCCGCGTGAAATGCCTGCTGCAAAAATATTTTCAACGGCATTTTCGTACTTATGAAGCTCTTCTTCGGAAGACAGGTCAGCTGTTTGAATGTCACTTTTAAAAGCGGCGGCAGTGGCCGGTACCCAAAAGATGGCATCGCTGTTGACTGTAGATTGACAGGCCAGACGCCAGCCATCATCAAAATCCTCCTGGCCCAAACGGGGGCTCTTGATGGTCTCGCAGGAGCCGCTGATGATGCGGACACGGCACTTTCCGCAGGTGCCGTTGCCGTTACAGGGGGCATCAATTTCAATGTTGTTGTTGCGGGCCAGCTCCATGACATTGGTGCCGGGGACAGCGGGCAGCTTAACATCGCCCTTGCCTTCAATTTTGAAAATAATGGTATACATGTAAATCCTCCGTTTACCAATTGTGTATATATATCCATTGGAATTATAACAAATAACGGCGAGTTTTCAAGTAAGGATGCCAAGCAGTGGGATTTTACATAAAAAATCAAAAAATATTCTTAAAATGGAGCTATTCTCGTGTTGGTAAAATCTATGGCAGTGGCTGTCAGTCACAGGGAATTGAATTTGGGGTTTGGCTCCGTTATAATAAACCAAGAAGAGTGGAGGGTGCATTTATGACCGGTCCGGAATTTGAAAAAAAGTATATGAGTCACCTGAACTGCCAGCAAAGGGAGGCGGTTCAGACCCTGGAGGGGCCGGTTTTGCTGCTTGCTGTTCCGGGGAGCGGTAAGACCACGGTCCTGGTTACCCGTCTTGGTTATATGACCTTGGTCAAAGGCATAGCTCCTTCCGCAATTATGACCATTACCTATACTGTTGCTGCAGCAGCAGACATGCGATCACGGTTCATAAACCTTTTTGGCAGCAAATATGCCGCCGACATGTCCTTCCACACCATTAACAGCCTTGCACTCGAAATCATTCGTTATTACAGCCGCTGGTATGGAAAAGGTCCTGCCTTTGAGACCCTTGGAGATGAGGGTGAGCTGAATCGACGTGTGCGGCTGCTTTATCAGCAGCAGACCCGGGAATACGCCGATGACAGCGTGGTTAGGGAGCTTCGCCGAGCCATTTCTTACGCAAAGAACATGGAACTCTCTGCGGCAGACCTCAGTGATCTGCCGTCTCCGGTGAAAAACTTCCCTGCCCTTTTCCATGGCTATTGTGATATGCTGAAGGCTGAAGGCAAAATGGATTTTGATGACCAACTGGTCTATGCACTGCGTATTCTTCGTCGGGTGCCCGGTGTTAGAGCGCATTATCAGGAGAAATACGAGTATTTCTGTGTGGATGAGGCTCAGGATACCAGCCGTATTCAGCATCACATTCTGAAGGTCTTATGTGGGAAAAAGGGCAATATCTTCATGGTAGGTGATGAGGATCAAAGCATTTATGGCTTTCGTGCTGCGTATCCAGAGGCTTTGCTCAGCTTTGCCTCTGATTATCACGGCGCTGTTGTGAAGAAGCTGGAACAGAATTACCGCTCTGTTAAGCCTATTGTTGAGGCAGCCAATCGCTTCATCGGTGAGAATCGCTTCCGCTACCCCAAAAGCATGTGCGCAGTAAGGGAGTCGGGGCAGCCAATTTGGCCTGTTATGGTTAAAGAGCGCTTAGATCAGTACCGCTATTTGATGGCTGAGGCAAGGAAAACGAAAGAGATGACGGCTGTGCTTTATCGGAACAATGACAGCGTTCTTCCTCTGCTGGATCTTTTGGAGAGAGAAGGAATTCCCTATGGATGCCGGTCCAGAGAGCTTCTTTTCTTTAACAGTCGGATTATGGGTGATATTCGTGATATAGCGGCCTTTGCTCAAAATCCAACGGACGATGATGCATTTTTGCGTATTTACTACAAGCTGAAGCTCTATCTGACCAAAGAGGCTGCTACGGAAGCCTGTCGTATCAGCCGCAGGGAAGGAATCAGCATTCCGGATGCTTTGGCGGAGCTGTCTGGATTAAGCCGTACCTCCCGGGAGCTGTGCCTGCAATTAAAGTCCCAACTGCGTCAGCTTCTTCAGGACAGGGCTGTTATTGCTGTCCGACGAATACGCTTAAGTCTTCGATATGGTGAATATCTGGAGGAACGGAATCTTGAGTCCGGAAGCTTGGATATATTGGAGCTGCTGGCAGAAAAGGAGGCAGATCTTTTCTCCCTGCTGCGGCGTTTGGATATGCTAAGCCGGATTATTCAAAACCGAGAGGATCATCCGGAGGCTCTGCTGCAGCTGTCTACCATCCATTCGGCAAAAGGTCTAGAGTATGACAGGGTTTTTCTTTTGGATGTTTTAGATGGAGTACTTCCCTCCTGTCTTCCGGAAGAATGTCGCTCAGACCGGGAGGAGGCTGCCTACGAAGAAGAGAGACGCCTTTTTTATGTTGCTGTGACTCGTGCCAAAAATCAGCTCTATCTTTTCCATGGCTTTGCCCCATCGACATTTACATCTGAGTTGATGAGCGGGAGTGTTCCTTACTTGGGCCGGGATTATGAGGAACTGTCCTGTTATCACCCACGGACCGGTCGGGGGCAGTGTATTACCCGAGGTGGGCCGGATGCCTTGATTCGTCTTGTAGATGGCAGCTATGAGCTGCTTCCTCTAAATGAAATCTATACAACCTCCAGCCGGCAGGTTTTGCTTTTGGATAGTGTGAACCATCGTGGTGCCATCCGTA
>JAKSQI010000011.1 GCA_024404215.1 Oscillospiraceae bacterium | reverse complement strand
ATATATCGTCACTTTCATGAAGTTTGTTGCCTCTGAGCTGCGGGAAATCATGGCTAAGCTGGGCATCCGTACCGTGGCTGAGCTCACCGGCCGCAGTGACTTTCTGGAGGTTCGCTCCGACCTGGCCAATTCCCGAGCCGGTCTGCTGGATCTTAGTGCCATTCTCTCCAATCCTTATCTGGAGGATACTGCCGGCAGTCACTACAATCCCGATGATGCTTATGATTTCAAGCTGGAAGAAACCAAGGACATGCAGGTGCTGCTGAAGGAATTCAAGAAAAACCTGAAGAGCGGCGCACCGAAAACCATCTCCCTGCAGATTTCTGCCACAGACCGCAGCCTTGGCACTATTTTGGGCAGTGAGATTACAAAAGCCTTCGGCGAGAATCTGGCGGATGACAGCTTTACCGTTAACTGCACCGGCAGCGGCGGTCAAAGCTTCGGCGCCTTTATCCCCCACGGTCTGACTTTGACCCTTGAGGGAGACAGCAACGATTACTTCGGCAAGGGTCTGTCCGGCGGACATCTGGTACTGTACCCGCCCAAAAACAGCACCTTCAAGGCCGATGAAAACATCATCGTCGGTAACGTTGCCCTCTATGGCGCCACCTCCGGCTCTGCCTTCATTGCCGGTGTTGCCGGCGAGCGTTTTGCCGTTCGCAACTCCGGAGCCTATGCCGTCGTGGAAGGAGTTGGTGACCACGGCTGTGAATACATGACCGGCGGTCGGGTTGTCGTTCTTGGTGAAACCGGCAAAAACTTTGCAGCCGGCATGTCCGGCGGTATCGCCTATGTTTTGGATGAAAAGTCTGACCTGTATCTGCGTGCCAACAAAGAAATCGTAGAATTGGAAAGCGTTACCGGAAAGGCTGACGTCATGGAGCTCAAGGGCTTAATTGAGCAGCACGTCAAAGCCACCGGCAGTGAAAAGGGCAAGCTTATTCTGGAAGACTTTGCTTCCTGGCTGCCCAAATTCAAAAAGATTATCCCCAACGATTATAAGAGGATGCAGAACATGATTGTTCGCATGGAAGAACGCGGCTTTAACAGTGAAGAGGCTCAAATTGAAGCCTTCTATGCTGCCACCCGCGAAGGCTGAAGGAGGGACTGAACATGGGAAAACCCACTGGATTTATGGATTATGAGCGTCAGGAGTGCCCTGTCATTCCCCCTCAGGAGCGTATTAAAAACTGGGATGAATTCAAACCCCTGCTGTCCCGGGAGGAACAGCGAACCCAGGCAGCACGGTGCATGGACTGCGGCGTCCCCTTCTGCCAGGCCGGCATGATGTTCGGCCCTGCTGTATCCGGCTGTCCTCTTCACAATCTCATTCCTGAGTGGAACGATTTGATTTATCAAGGCAACTGGGAGCAGGCCTACTATCGGCTTCGTTTAACCAACAACTTCCCCGAATTCACGGGACGGGTCTGCCCCTCTCCCTGTGAAAAGGCCTGTTGCTGTAACCTGACCGGAGAACCCGTCACATGCCACAACAATGAGCTGGCCATTATTGAAAACGCCTTTGCGGTCGGTTTGGTTAAGCCCCGTATTCCCCGCACCCGTACCGGAAAGAGAATAGCAATCATCGGTTCCGGTCCTTCCGGTCTAGCCGCTGCTGACCAGCTAAACCGCCGTGGTCACGAGGTTACTGTCTACGAACGCTTTGATCGCCCCGGAGGCCTGCTGATGTACGGCATCCCCAACATGAAGCTGGATAAGCAGGTGATTCTCCGCCGTATCGGTTTAATGGAGCAGGAAGGCGTCACCTTTATCTGCAATGCCGATGTAGGCAATACCGTATCCGCTCAGGATATTTTAGCAGACTATGATGCCGTCATCCTTTGCTGCGGTGCTTCCAACCCCAGAGATTTGAACGCCCCCGGCCGTGATGCCGACGGCATCCACTTTGCTGTTGATTATCTGCGTCAGAATACAAAAAGCTTAATGGATTCCGGCCATACCGATGGCCGGTACATCAACGCCAAAGGTAAAAAGGTGCTGGTTATCGGCGGCGGCGATACCGGTAACGACTGCGTAGGAACTGCCATCCGTCAGGGCGCTGCTCGGGTAACCCAATTTGAAATGATGGGTAAACCCCCGCTGGAGCGTCTTCCTTCCAATCCCTGGCCGCAGTGGCCCAATGTGCTGAAAACGGATTACGGTCAGGAGGAAGCCATCTATCTGCAAGGTGAAGACCCTCGCCTCTACAACACTACCGTTGAGGAATTCCGCAAGGATGAAAATGGAAAGCTCATTGGCGTAACGGCTGTAAACCTCAAGTGGGAGGGCCGCTCCATGACTAAGCTGGACACCTACGAGTTGGATGCCGATCTGGTATTGATTGCTGCCGGTTTCCTGGGATGCCAGAGCTATGTTGCCGAAGCCTTTGGGGTTGAACAGACTCCAAGAACCTGTGTCGCCACAGCCGAGGGCAGCCATCAAACCTCTGTTCCCAAGGTTTTTGCTGCCGGTGATATGCGTCGGGGGCAGTCCTTGGTAGTTTGGGGCATTCGTGAAGGCCGCGAGGCAGCTCATGAGGTTGACACCTATCTAATGGGATATTCCAATCTGGACCCGGTTGAATAACTATACAGCCTGCCGGAGATGGGCATTTCCCATCCCCGGCTTCCCTTTGCACAAATAAAGTTTAGCTTTTCTATGGGCTGTCGCTGTGGTATGATAGCAAGCATACATAGGAATCGGAAAGCAGGTTATTTGCTATGAAATATTCAAAACACGAAGTCATGCAATATGTGCGGGAGGAGGAAGTCAAATTCATCCGCCTTGCCTTTTGCGATGTATTTGGCAGACAAAAAAACATCTCTATCATGCCGTCGGAGTTGCCCCGTGCCTTTGAGTATGGCATTGCCGTTGATGCATCGGCCGTTGCCGGCTTTGGCGGTGTTGTGCACTCCGATCTCTTCCTTCGCCCGGACCCGGATACTCTTGCCCTCTTCCCTTGGCGGCCCGAAACCGGCCGGGTTATCCGCATGTTCTGCACGATAACCCACCCCGATGGTACTCCCTTTGAAAATGACCCTCGAACCATTCTAAAAAGTGCGGTTGCAAAGGCAGAGGCTGCCGGTTACCGTTTTTCCTTCGGTGCCGAGATGGAGTTCTACCTCTTCCGTCTGGATGAGGATGGAGAACCTACCAACATTCCCTTTGACAAGGCCGGCTACATGGACATTGCTCCCGATGATAAGGGCGAAAATGTCCGCCGCGAAATCTGCTTGACCTTGGAGAAAATGGGCATTCAGCCTGAGGGCAGTCATCATGAAGAGGGCCCCGGCCAGAATGAAATAGACTTCCGTTATGCGGAGGCTTTGGATGCCGCCGATAATGCCATTACCTTCCGTCGAGTCGTGCAGACCATTGCTGCCCGCAACGGTCTCTATGCCGATTTTTCACCCAAACCGCTATCCGGTCAGCCCGGAAGCGGCATGCACATTAACTTCTCCATCCGGGGAAAAGAACCCAGTTCAGACTTGCTCTCCTATACCATCGCCGGTCTAGTGGATAAAATCAAGGACATGACCATATTCTTAAACCCCACCGAGGCTTCTTACCTCCGTTTAGGCAGCAGCAAAGCCCCTGGTTATATCAGCTGGAGCACAGAAAACCGAAGCCAGCTGATTCGCATCCCCGCTGCCTTCGGTGAGTTCCGCCGGGGGGAGCTTCGCTCCCCTGATCCGGATACCAATCCCTACCTGGCCTATGCTTTGATGATTGAGGCTGGCCTGTACGGCATTGCCAACCGACTGACTCCTCCGCCTGCCGGAAACCTCAACCTGTTTACCGCATCGCCTGAGCAGACAGCACCCTATCCCGCCCTGCCAGCCGATCGCCGGCAGGCCGCTGAAGCTGCCGCCCACAGTGATTTCATCCGTTCCTGCCTGCCTCCCGCTGTCATTGAGGCCTACTGCAGCCTGTAAACCTTAGATTTTCTCTTGGAAAGGTGGTGATGACCCCATGATGTTTGACGGACGAGAATACAGCATTCTTTTGGTATCGGCTTCCGAACGCTTTGCTTCCGGCTTCCGCCGCTTGCTTCCGGAAGGCCTGTATCACCCTGTTCGGGTTCTGCCCAACGCTGCCTCTGCCAGACGTGCGCTGACAGATACCAGATTTGACTTTGTGGTCATCAACGCCCCTCTGCCGGATGACAATGGAACCCGGCTGGCAACGGATGTTGTTTCCGACAAAAGCTGCGTCTGTCTGTTGATTACCGATGCTGATAGCTTTGAGGACGCCAATTTCAAGGTTCTTGAGCACGGGGTTTTCACTCTCGCCCGGCCTGTCAGTGTCCCCATCCTCAACACAGCCCTAAATTGGATGGCTGCCG
Source organism: Oscillospiraceae bacterium (assembly GCA_024404215.1). GTDB lineage: Bacteria > Bacillota > Clostridia > Oscillospirales > Oscillospiraceae > Alloscillospira. The sequence goes on along the minus strand of JAKSQI010000011.1, from coordinate 13,427 downwards.
CCAGGGAGCGTCTACGCACTCAAGAGAAGAAAGCCCTAAGTCTGGAAGAAAAAATGGAGGAAATCCGTTTAATCAACCGGGCCAAGTGGCTGCTGATAGAGAATCTAAAGATGACTGAGGAAGACGCTCACCACTACATTGAACGTCAGGCCATGAATCGGGGGATTACCCGTCGGGAGGTTGCCGAAAGCATTCTCTCCACCTATCGCTGATAAAAAAATCCGTCCGGATTCATGAATCCGAACGGATTTTTCTTTACTAGATATCCGGGACTTCCTCCGGTTCAAAGGCTTCTCCCGTTTTTTCCAGCACAATGGGCCTGCCAAACAGCTTCTGCTTTTCTTCCCGAGCGGTGTGGTGCAGGTAGTATTCCAGTCGGGAGGCCGATGCCCGGTCCGGCGCAGACCAAAGAGCTGCAATTCCCAAAGGGGGATGGCTTTTCGTGTAGCGGGCGCCTCCCTTCCTTTCTCCCTTGTGCTGGCGGAAGCGCCTTCGAACATCCGTAGTAATGCCGCTGTAAAAGCTTCCGCCCTCACAGGCCAGAATATAGACATAGTACATAAATCTCCCTACCCCTCTTTGGCCGGAACGCCCCGATAGCTGCGAATAAAGGGATTCCGATAAAAGGTTACAACCAGTTCCAAGGCCATCAGGCACCAGATAACCGGCTCACAGAGGATTACTGCCATGTATGCAAAACGTGGAATAAACACAAGAACAAACAGGACCTTACCCACCAGCTCAATCCCGCTGGAAATCAAGGGCAGCAGCTTAGCCCCCAGTCCCTGCAGGGACATGCGGGTTCCCACTAAGATACCAAGCACAACGTAGAAGAGGCTGTTAAGCTGAATGTAACGAGCCCCGTTTTGAAGAACTACCGGGTCCGAGGACCCGGAAATCAAGGCAACCATCTTCCCAGCCAGGGGGATGCAGACAGCACAGATTACCATGGTGGAAAGCAGGGCATACCAGTTGTTACAGCGCATGGCCTTGCGGATGCGCGCCCCTTGCCCGGCCCCGCGGTTCTGGCTGACAAAGGTACTGACAGCCATGGCCATGCACTGAACCGGCATGGCTGTGAAACCAAAGAGCTTGCGAGCCGCTGTATGGGCCGCAATAATGGAAGTACCAAGCCCATTGATACCCAATTGCAGAATAACCGAACCAGCCGATACGATGCAGCTCATAAAGCCCATGCTCAGGCCTTGTCCCGCCAGCTCCCGATACAAAGGTCCGTCCAGCTTCAGATGTCGGCGCTCCGGAACCAAAAGGGGGCAACGGAAGGCTATGTATAGCAGGCAGAGCACAACGGACACTCCCTGAGCCAAAACCGTGGCAACGGCAGCCCCCTGAACACCCATTCTCAGCCCGGTAATAAACCACAAATCCAGCAAGACATTCAGCACAGAGGACAGTATCAGAAAAACCAAAGGCATCACGCTGTTACCAATGGCCCGAAGCAGACCGGAGCAAAGATTATAAGCAAAAAGGACCAAACTGAAACGCCCGATGGTAATGATGTAGTGAAAGGCCTCCTCCAGTATCTCCGGCGGAGTATCCAGCACCAGCAAAAGAGGACGCAGACAGAATTCAGCCGCCAGGGTAACCGCCGCCGTAATGGCCAGACCAATGCCCACCGTTCCGGCAACTGCCCGTTTCAGCCGCTCGGTATCCCCGGAGCCGAAGCTGCGGGCAACAACCATGGACATACCATTGCCTAAGCCCTGACCAAAGCCAACCAGCAGCTCAAAAATAGCACCACAGGAACCAATAGCAGCCAGACTGGTATCCCCCAGGGCATAGCCTACAATCATGGTGTCCACTGTATTATAAAGCTGTTGAAAAACAAAGGAAATCAGCAAGGGGATAGAAAACAGAATCAAGGACTTGAAGATTGGCCCCTTCAGTAAATCAACATTAAGAGAAAAGGATTTCTTATTCATAGTGCTCCCCTTTCATTGTGTAATGTTTACTATACCATATTCTGACCAAAAATGGTCCGATTTTTCCGAAAATCCCGTCCTTCCACGGCTGACATCTGTCCTCAGGTCGTGGTATACTGCATAAAAAAGAAAAGACAAGGGAGGAGCCCATAATGAAACCAAGCAAAGCTCTTTTAGAAAAATATGCCCGTTTGATTGTGGAAGTAGGCGCCAATGTTCAGTCCGGGCAAACCGTTCGCCTTTATGCCGCCGTAAATGAGCACGAATTTGCCTGTCTGGTGGCAGAGGCCTGCTATAAGGCCGGAGCCAAACGCGTCTCCATGGAATGGAGCTGTGATACCAAAAGCCGACTGGACTATACCTACGCAGAAGAGGCTGTGTTGAGCGAAACCAGCGACTGGGAAAAGGCCAAGCTGCAGCAAATGGTAGACGACCTACCGGTCCGCATCTATATTGAGTCCGATGACCCAGACGCTCTGGCCGGCATTGACCCCAAAAAGCTCAGCAATGTCATGCGGGCCCGCAGCGCCATCGTTAAACCCTATCGCAACGCCATTGAAGGAAAGCATCAATGGGTAATTGCTGCTCTCCCCTCACCCAAGTGGGCCATGAAATGCTTCCCGGATCTGTCTGAGGAGGAAGCCATGGAAAGGTTATGGGATGCCGTTCTGAAAACGGTACGGATTACGGAAAGCAACGACCCGGTCGCCCTCTGGAAAGCTCATACCGACAGCATCTCTGCCCGGGCTGCCTGGCTGAATCAGCAGGGCTTTTCTTCCCTGGCTTATCGCAGCAGCAACGGAACCAACTTCACAGTAGAGCTGATTCCCGGTGCCTCCTGGGAAGGAGCCAGAGAAGCCAACGGAGAAAACGGGGTGTTTTTTGTTCCCAACATGCCTACGGAAGAAGTATTTACCTCCCCTTACGCCGGTCGCTGCGAAGGCAAGCTGGTAGCCGTTAAGCCCTTAAGCTGGAACAGTCAGCTGATTGACAAGTTCTCCATTACCTTTGAAAGAGGCCGGGCAGTTGCCTGTAGCGCTGAGCAGGGGCAGGAGCTGCTGGAGCAGATGCTGCACATGGATGAAAGCTCCTGTATGCTGGGCGAGGTCGCACTGGTTCCCAAAGAGAGCCCTGTCAATCAATGCGGCTTTCTCTTCTATAACACCCTCTTTGATGAAAACGCCTGCTGCCATGTAGCCCTGGGCATGGGCTTCAAAGAAGTTCTACCCGGAGGGCAGGATATGACCATGGCTGAAGCCCAAAAGCTGGGATTAAATGATTCTGTCATCCATGTTGATTTCATGATTGGTGCCGATGATTTGTCGGTTATCGGCATCCGCCCGGACGGCAGCTGCCTGCCGATTTTTGAGAATGGAACCTGGGCTTCCTCCCTTGCTGACAGATGACATTTTCTCTTTTCTGTGTTATACTGAATAAAAAATGGGGCTTGCACCCCTACACTTTGGAGGTACTCAAATGAGTAAAAAATTGGTTGTATATTTCTCCGCTGAGCGCGGAAAGACCGCTGACCTGGCAAAAAATGTTGCCGCAGCTGCCGGCGCAGATATCAGCGAAATCCGCCCCACCGTTCCCTATTCTGCCGATGACCTTTACTGGCCTAACTTCCGCTGCCGCAGTGTCGTAGAGATGCATACCCCTGGCTTTTTCCAGGAGATGCTGCCCATGGACGTCGATGTCATGAGCTATGATGTCATTCTTGTTGGCTCCCCGGTTTGGTGCGAAACTGCCCCAACCATCATCCGCACCTTCCTGAAAAGCTATGACCTCACCGGCAAGCAGGTTATCCCCTTCTGCACCTCCGGCGGTGGCAACGCCGCCGAAGCCGATGGCGATTTCAAAAAGTACGCCCCCGGTGCCAAGCTGACCCCTTATGTTCGCATGAACCGGGCTTCCGCAGCCAAGGTTGCTGACTGGGTCAAGAGTCTGAAGCTGGATTAAGAACTTATTTACAGTTTGTTCAAACCCTGTCCTCATTTTTGACACATCTGTAGGATACCATACAATCAATCTAATTGATTTTTCATTTCTTATTTCTCTCTCTCTTTTCTCTCTCTAAATAAAAAGCGCTTCTGTTTTCACAGAAGCGCTTTTTATTATTCCTCGTCTGCGGGGCCGTCCGTCAAGGACAAAAGCTCCTTCGCCCGGCTATCCTCCAGCTGCTGTATTCCCTTCAGCCTTCGTGAAATGGCCTTCGTGCGGGTCGTCATCAGCTTTTCCAAATCATCACTGGTTTGGTTCAAATGCCGCTGCATGTTCAGCAGCACGTCCCCGAATTTATCAAACTCCGTTTTTACCGCCCCAAGGATCTCCCACACCTCGCTGCTTCGCTTTTGAATAGCCAAGGTGCGGAAGCCCATCTGCAGGCTGTTCAGAAGGGCCGCCATGGTACTTGGCCCGGCCACATTAATGCGATACTCCCGTTGCAGTTCCTCCATGAGCCCCCGGTTAACAACCTCGGCATACAGACCTTCAAAGGGCAGAAACAAAATGCCAAAGTTCGTCGTATAAGGGACGGACACATATTTATCCCGAATATCACGGGCCTCGTTTTTCAAAACAGTCTCCAGGGCTCGTTCTGCCTTGGTCACGGCTTCCCTGTCCCCTTCCTCACGGGCATCCAACAGATGTGCATAGCAGTCCCCGGGGAACTTGGAATCAATGGGCAGATAGACCGGCCGTTCCTCCTCTCCGGGCAGGCGAACAGCAAATTCTACCCGTTCAGCACTGCCGGGCACCGTAGCTACATTGGTTTCGTACTGCTCAGGCGCCAGTATTTCTTCTAAAATAGCCCCCAGCTGAACCTCTCCCAATATACCGCGGGTTTTGACACCGGCCAGAACCTTTTTCAGACCACCGACATCCGAGGCAAGATTCTGCATCTCACCAAGGCCTTTGTACACCCTCTCCAGCTGTTGGCTGACGGTTTGAAAGGATTCGGATATCCGCTTCTCCAGGGTTGTCTGCAGCTTTTCATCCACGGTTCCGCGGATTTCTTCCAGCTTCTTGCCATTCTCCTCCCGCATCAACTGCAAACTGTCGGACATAGTCTGCCGCATTTGTTCCAGCAGAGCATTCACTCCCCGCTGCAGCGCCATATTTTGGTCGGCCATGGTTTCCCGGAACTGATTCATCTGTTCCGTTAACCCCTGCTGAAGCTGGCCGATTTTTTCGTTTACCGCGTCATTCAATTGCTTTTGGTCTTCTGTCAGTTCCTTATCCATGCGGTCAATCTGCCCGGTCAGCCCCTGCTTCAATTCACGGACCAGTTCCGTCTGCCCCTGCAGCAGAACCGAGGTTTTGTTTTCCAAACCGGCCAGCTGATTGGCCTGGTTCTCCGCCGCCAGCCTTTGATTATCACTCAAAGCCCGCCCCAGACTGTTCAAGGCCTGCAGCCCCTCTCCGTTCCGTTCCGGCCGACGCAGCAGCAAAAGAAGCAGCAACAGCAAAATCACTGCCAACAGCCCTACTATCACGTATTCCACAGAAGATACCTCCTTTTCCATACCTCTTTCAGTATACATCCCGTTGTGGCTTTTTATAGGACAGTTCCATCTCGCAGCCGGGCCAAAGCATTCTCACAGGTCTTCAAGCCGCTTTCACGCTCCTGCCGGGTGTAATTATCCCATTCCTCCGGCTGAAAGTCCGCCATTGTGTCAACCAATGTCTGCAGGTCCGTTAGGGGAACACCTCCTCCATGCATGACATGAAGGGCCCCATCGGAATAGTCCCGGGCAGATCCGGCCAGATAGCGCAAAAGCCCCGCCCGCTCCGGCTGGGAAAGACACGTCAGCTTCTCCGTTTCCTGATAGAGCAGAAGGGAAAACTCCTTCCTGCGCTGAACGGATACTTTCACCTGCCGACAGAGGTCGCCATACCAGCGCAACGGATCCCCCTCCAGGAGCTGAAAGGCCGCCTCAATCAGGTTTTCCCTCCAGATATCTTCCTGCTCCTCTGAAATATGCAGGCTTCTGTAGGCCTGATAACGGGATGGCTCCTCCCGGCTCATATGAAAAGGAAAACCACCATATTGTTTGAAAAAATTCTTTGCTTCTTCCATCGTCATGTCTTCTCTCCCCCTTTTCTGTATTATAGCCCTCACCACCTGCCCCTTTCAACCAAGGCTGTTACATTTGCTTAAAGGCTGATAGAAAGGAAGCTAAATGTTTGTATTGTTGAGCAATTGTTCAACTGATTAATCTGTACTATAATTCTAATACAAAACTCTCACGGAAGAAGGCATGTCCATTATGGAAAAATCCAAAACGCTTGATTTGTCTCAAGGAAAAATCTGGAAGGTTTTGATTCTGTTCATTCTCCCCATCTTAGGCGGCAGTATCATTCAGCAGCTCTACACCACGGTTGACGCCATAATTGTTGGCCGCTTTGCCGGTAAGGTTGGATTGGCTGCCATTGATTCCGTATACACCCTTTTCAAATTCCCCATTAATTTCATGAACGGTCTTGCCGCCTGTTCCACCATTGTCATTTCTCGCCTGTTCGGCTCCAATGATGACCGTGATTTGGACCATGCCATCCGCACCGCCTTCTCTATCGCTATTATTCTCGGTGTTATTTGCTCTCTGGCCGGCGCCTTTTTGGCTCCCCAGCTGCTGAGCATCATGTCTGTCCCGGAGGATATTTATTCCCAGACCCTACTCTATTGCCGCATTTATTTCGGTGGTCTGTGGACCATGACCCTCTACAATATGCTGGCCGGCATCCTCCGTGCCTTCGGCAACTCCAAAAGCCCCTTCTACATTTTGATTATCTCCTGCTTGATTAACATTGTCGGTGACCTGCTTTTGGTAGGCGTCTTCCACACCGGCGTAGCCGGCGCTGCCGCTGCCACCATTCTGGCCCAGCTGGTTTCTGCCATTTTGGCTATTCGCAGTCTGAAAAAGACCTGCTGCGGACAGGTAAAGGTTCATCTGACACTGGGCTTTGGTCACATGCGTCAGATGCTGAAGGTTGGTATTCCTCTGGCCCTTCAAAGCATTCTCTTCCCCATCGCCAACTCCATTATCCATGCCCACGTAAACATGCAGGGCACGGATGTCATCGCTGCATGGGCCGTCTGCGGCAAGCTGGACATGTTCATCTGGCTGATTGCCGACTCCATGTCTCCGGCTCTTTCCACCTATGTTTCCCAAAATCTGGGTGCCGGCCGGCCTGACCGTGTCCGCAAGGGTACGTTGCTGGGTGCTGCCTTATCCGCAGGTGCTGTTGCCTTAATCTGTGTCTTCCTGTATACCATCCCCGGCCCCCTGGGCAAGCTCTTTGTTACGGCGGAAGACCAGGCCTCCATTATTCCCATGGTTATCCATTTTGCCCGCATGATGGCCCCCTTTTATGTTTTCTATTCCTTCGCTGAATCCTTCTCCGGAAGCTGCTGCGGCATGGGTAATACGGTACAGCCCATGATTGTAACCCTGCTCTGCACCTGCGGACTTCGGGTTCTTTCCATCTTCGTTATCTATCCCCTGTTTGCTACCATGGAATGCATTGTTTGGATTTATATTGCCTCCTGGATTGTCACCGGTTTGACCTTCATCGGCATGTTTGCTTTCAAAATCCGCCGCATTCACAAGCAGCAGCCCGAGGCTCTGCCCGGCGCTTAATCAAACGGAAGGCATCGGAGAACCATCCTCCTCATTTGCCGTTTCATACATGGCATTCCACCAGAGAACTCGCACCTGCCCGAGATGATGCAGCATCCGGCCGGTGCGAGTCTTTTCTTCTCTCCATGGGATCCTTTCTCTACTCTCTCCCAATTGCCCGCCCCAATCGTCTGTGATATAATTCGGACAGAAAGGATGTGGCAGCTATGAAACTGACCATGCTGGGCACCGGTAATGCCGCCGTAACCCGTTGCTATAACACCTGCTTTGTTTTATCGGAAGGTCATCAACACCTTTTGGTGGATGGCGGAGGGGGAAATCAAATTCTCACCCGCCTGGAACAGGCCGGCATCCCGCTGACCGAGATTCAAGACATTTTTGTCACCCACAAACACATTGACCATTTACTGGGTATTGTCTGGTTGGTTCGCATTCTGGCACAGCAGATGAACGCCGGCTCTTACCAGGGTGTGTGCCGCATCTACAGTCACTCCGAGGTGATTTCCCTCCTTCACACCATGGCAGACAGCCTTTTGGGCAAGAAAATCGCCTCCCAGATTGGCCGGAGCCTGTTGCTGGTTCCTTTGGAAGATGGGCAAGAGACAAGCTGGATGGGCTGTCAAGCACGGGTTTTTGACCTTCAGTCTACCAAGGCAACCCAGTTTGGTTTTACTCTGCAGCTTCCGGACGGCCGCAGGCTGGTTTGCAGCGGTGATGAGCCCCTGCCGCCCCACAAAAAAGCACTTGCCGCCGGTGCAGACTGGCTGCTGCACGAGGCCTTCTGTCTGCAGTCACAGGCAGAGGTCTTTCACCCCTATGAAAAGCATCACTCCACGGTGGCCGATGCCGCCGCCCTGGCAGAAGAGCTGGGTATAAAGAATCTGCTCCTTTACCACACGGAGGACCGAAACCTGGACAATCGTCGGGAACTTTACCACGCAGAAGCCCAGGCCTATTTCTCCGGCCGCCTTTGGATTCCGGATGATATGGAAAGCCTTACCCTGTAAAACAGAAAATCGCTGTTAAAAACAGCCCTCTGCATCCGGTTGGTTGGATGCAGAGGGCTGTTTTTCTCTGTTTGCAGTTATAGATCCACCTTTTCAAACAATCGGACAGCACGCCGACAGGCACAGAAGGTTACCAGCAGATAAACGAGGAGCCCCATGGCCAGAATCAGCCACTGAGCACCGTCATGCATAGTATCAGTTGCATTCAGCCAGGCCAAACCAGGAACATGATGAAGGGCCTCCGTCACAGCGATTACCGCAAAAGCTGCGATTCCGAAGGCAAGAAAAGGGCGGGTGAAGCCATAGCCTGTTCGGAAAAAGCCAGTATAGAGCAAACGGTTGCACAGGGCAAATATCAGCAGCTGGTAGGCCAAAAATGCCTGATTGGCATTCATCATCGCATTGCCGGTATAAACCCCAGCACCCTTCAAAAGCGTCACACGCAGCAGGGTCAAAAGCAGGCACAAAAGGAAGGCACTCAGCTGAATCAGCACAGCAAAGGCAAACTTTGCTTTTACTACCTCTGCCTTGCTTACCGGCAACAGAATGGTAAAGAGAAGGTCATTGTTCTCCCGGGCACTCTGCAGGGAATGGAAAAGCCCGAAGCAGATAAAAAAGGACCCCATCAAAATTGGATAACCGGGAATCAGCGTCATAAGAGCAAAGGCCAGGAACAGATAGCTTAGGGGGGATGCTGCCAGCTTACACTCTTTCACCAGCAAATGCTTCATACCGGGCCTCCTTTTCCAAATGAATCATGATTTCTTCCAGATTGTCGCCATATCCCTTCCTCCGGCATTGCTCCAGCCAGGCCTGCTTTTTGCCGGTGGCCGCCACACGGCCCCTCTGTATATAGGTTATCTCATCCGCACACTTATCCAAATCCGAAATAATATGGGTTGAAAACAGAATGGCTGTCCCCTCCCTCGCCAGCATGCGAAAAATATCCAGCAGCTCATCCCTGGATATCGGATCCAGCCCTGATGTGGGTTCGTCCAAAATCAAGATCTCGGCTCCGTGAGACAACGCCATGGCTAGATTCAGCTTAACCTTCATGCCTTCAGACAGCTGAGACGGGCTTTTATCCTCATCCAGTTCAAACTGTCTCATAAAGCGCTGCCAAGCAGACTCATCCCAGGCAGAATAAAAGCCTTTGGTAATCGCCAGAATATCCCTTATTTTTTTCTTTTTATAATAGTCAACCGCTCCGGCTGTGTAGCCAATTCGTTGCTTGATTTCATTCTCATGACCCTCCAACGGCATCCCGAAGTAACAGATTTTTCCACTACTGCGATGAGTCAGATTGAGAATAGCTTTTATGGTTGTCGTTTTTCCGGCTCCGTTTCGTCCAATCAAGCCCATGATACTGCCCTTTTCCACAGAGAAGGTAACTTCGTCCAGCTTGAATTTTGGGTAATCCTTTGTCAGCCCTACTACATCCAGAACACGACTCACAGCTCTTCCTCCGTTCCCCTGTGCATACAATTCAAAAATTCAACAAAATAACGCTCAGGCAAAATGGCCAGACCCCGCAGTTCATCACCCAGCACAATCAGACTGTCACCGGGCTGAATATCAAAAAGCTTACGTGCCTTGGCAGGAATTACAATCTGCCCCTTATCACCTACGGTCACCACTCCAAACGCATGCTTTCCCTTGGGGGGCAGCGGGAGCCCGGAACCCTGACCGTCATAAGATAGCAAATCATCCAGCGAAACCCCGAGGATTTCCGCCAAATGCCCGGCCTTTTCAATATCCGGCAGGCTTTCACCGCTTTCCCATTTGGACAAGGTCTGCCTGGCCACATTCATCTGCTCCGCCAGCTCTTCCTGACTCAGCCCTCGCATCCGACGTAGAGCCGCTAAATGATCCTTTAACATTTCATCACCGACTTTTTATTAAAAAACTAACCTTTGCCACGATTCTTAACAGAATTATATCTCCCCTCAAGCATTTACTCAAGCAAGGGTTCGTAACAATAAACCACCTTTTCTGTCACGGATTCATGACAGATCGGACGGATATAAGTAAAAAAGGTGCCGCCCCTTGAGGCAGCACCTTATGCTTATCCGTTATACAGATTCATGGCCTTGTCAACGCCCTTGGTAATCAGGCATTCCACGGCATCCGCCGCCCGTTTGGCAGCAGCAGCAATGGTTTCTGCGTCCTGACCGCTAAAGCGGGACATGACCCAGTCCGCCATATCGTAGTCCGGGTGGGGCTTCTCCCCTACACCAATTTTGATACGCGGAAAGCCTTCGCCTCCGCACTTGGCAATAATATCCTTAAGGCCATTGTGCCCGCCGGCAGAACCGCTGCGGCGCACCCGAAGCTTGCCCACAGGAAGGGTAACATCATCTGACACCACAAGGATGTGGTCAGTTGGCACCTTATAGAAGCGTTGGGCCTCTCCCACGGCATCGCCGCTAAGGTTCATATAGGTCTGGGGCAGCATCAGTAAAACCGTTTCCTCACCGATTTTGGTTTGAACGGTCAAGGCGTGGTATTTGGCGCGGTCAATCCGCACCCCCAGCTTATTTGCCAATGCATCGCCGGTCATAAAGCCAACATTATGTCGAGTCCCATCAAAACGGCTTCCCGGATTACCCAAAAAAACAGCAATCCAGGAAACACCGTTGCTTTTAGAAAACAAACCCATCAATCAAAAAGAGTGGACATGGACTTTGCGTCATGTACGCGGGTAATAGCCTCTGCGAACATGCCGGCAGCAGAAACGTACTTAATCTTCTTGCATTCCTTGCCCTCGGGGAAGGGAATGGTATCAATCAGCAGCAGCTCATCAAAGTAGCTGTCGTTAATACGGTCAATGGCGGGACCGGACAGAACACCATGGCTGGCACAGGCATAGATTTCCTTAGCACCGCCAACCTCTACCAAGGCCTTGGCTGCACCGCACAGGCTGCCTGCTGTATCAACCATATCATCCAGCAGAATCAGGTTTTTACCCTCAACATTGCCAATGATATTCATAACCTCGCTCTGATTGGCCTTCTCCCGGCGCTTATCCACAACGGCCAGGCCCAGCCCCAGCTTCATGGCAAACTTTCTGGCACGGGTAATGGAGCCAACATCGGGAGAGGCTACCATGAACTGATCCTCCCGACCGGCAATTACCTTCTTGTAGTAGTCGACAAACAGGGGACTGCCCAGCAGATTATCAACCGGAATATCAAAGAAGCCCTGAATCTGGTTGGCATGCAAATCCATGGTCAGAACCCGGTTAGCACCGGCAGCTGTAATCAAATTGGCAACCAGCTTGGCAGAGATAGGATCGCGAGACTTAGCCTTGCGGTCCTGTCTGGCATAGCCGAAATAAGGAATAACAGCCGTAATACGGCCGGCAGAGGCACGCTTACAGGCATCAATCATAATCAGCAGCTCCATCAGATTGTCGTTGACGGGCTTGCAGGTAGATTGAACAATATACACATCACGGCCGCGAACGGTCTCGTAAATGGAAACAGAAACCTCACCATCGGCGAAGCCTGTTACCGTAGCATTGCCCAGAGGCACATCCAGCTTTTCACAGATGCCCCGTACCAGCGGCAGGTTGGAGTTACCGGTCAAAATTGTAATCTCATTCATGTTGGGTCCCTCACTTTTTTATTATTACGAACGCCCGAGCGTTCAAAAATTCCCGCTGACATTATAATAGAAAGAGCGTCGGGGAAAAAGAGGCAAGCGAAGATTTTCGCAAGAATTTCTCACTCAGCACTCCGGCCGCTTCTTTTTCTTTACTTTAATGGTTGCCGCAAAAGCGCTGTTGCAAAGACCCAGAACGGCAGAAAGGATAAAGAGCGTTTCAATACCCAAGGTCTGCCAAATCCACCCGCCGAATAAAGCAATCAGGATGGTAATCAAGTGGTTAACCGAGATACCGGTGGAAATGGTTTTCTTCATTTCCTCGCGGGAGTCGGAAATATCCTGCACATACACATTGGAAGCCATGCTGGCCATGGAAATAAAGCTGTCCAGCAGATAGTTTATGCAGCAGATAATAAAGGCCACATTTTTGGGAAAGATGTGATGGGCAAAGCCATAGAAAAAGCAAACGATAACCAGAATCAGGGTATCACTAACCATAACCGCCTTGTAGCCAACCCGGTCTATCAAACGGCCCACCAAGGGGGAGAGGAAGAAGCAGGCACCGGCAGAAACGGCAAACAGCAGGCTGATAACGGCTGTATTCGCCCCATAAAACAAAATCAGCACATAGGGGCCGAAGGTGAAGAACACCTGCTTACGGGCTCCGTAAAAAATCTCCAGCATATAATACTTACTGAACTTTTTGCGGAAATAGAAGCGACTTTTGGTTTTATCGGTTTCACTGCTGCCCTTCAAACCAAAGCTGATGAAGGTACTGGCAGCCAGTACTCCGGCGGCAATCAGGAAGAAGAGCCGGAAGGGCTGCTTGCCACCAATAAACAGGAAGGTAAGAATAACCGCTCCGTAGCCGGCCAATGTACCGATCTGGTTCCACGCATTCTGAAAGCCCAAGGCTTCACCACCCCGGTCGGGGCGAGAATACTCCAGAGCCAAGGTACTTTTCATGCCAAGCTGGATATGCTCGCCAAGGGAGAAAATACACATGGCGATGGTAACCAGCACTCTGGTAGGGCTGACCAGAGACAGCATAGCCATACCACACAGCATGATAACGGCACCCAGCTTGTACAACCGCTCAGCGGAAAAGGTATAAAGCGCCGCCAGGATGAACACCAGCAGCAGACCGGGAATTTCCCGAAAAAATTCTGCCACACCACGTCCAAATTCCTGCATTTGAACAATTTCTGCCAGATAGTTGTCAATACAGCCCT
>JAKSQI010000109.1 GCA_024404215.1 Oscillospiraceae bacterium | reverse complement strand
ATTTCGGCAGCAGCCGCCGAGAAGGCTGCCGGCCCTGAGCCGTCAGGAGACCTATGCCCCCTCTTGTTCTTGTACTAACCGGCCCCACGGCTACCGGGAAAACAGCCGTTGGTGTCCGTTTGGCTAAAAGGCTGAACGGCGAGGTCGTTTCTGCTGATTCCATGCAGATTTACCGGGATATGACCATAGGCACTGCCAAACCCCTCCCGGAGGAAATGGACGGAGTGCCCCATCATATGGTTGACTGCGTTTCCCCTTTTGAAAACTATTCCGCTGCCCGCTATGCCGAGGAGGCAGCTGCCTGCTGTGACGATATTCTCAGCCGGGGCAAGCTTCCCATTTTGGTTGGCGGTACCGGCCTCTATCTGGAAGCCCTTTTAACCGGCCGTGACTACGCTCCCCAGGGAGATCCCGCGCTTCGGGCCCGGCTGGACCGGGAGTTTGAAGAGGCCGGTGCTCAGGCCATGCTGGAGCGACTGGCAGAGGTGGATCCGGATTCCGCCGGGCGGCTTCACCCCAATGACCGCCGCCGTATTGTTCGTGCTTTGGAGATTTATCTTTGCTCCGGCGTAACCATGACAGAGCATGACCGCCTCAGCCGGCTGCAGCCCCCCCGTTATGAATCCCTTCGCTTTGCTCTGACCTTTGCCGACCGGGAACAGCTGTACAGCCGCATCAACCTTCGGGTAGACCGCATGCTGCAAGCCGGTCTTTTGGATGAGGTTCGCGGGCTTTTGGAGACCGGCCTTTCTCCCTGTCACACGGCCCTTCAGGCCATCGGCTACAAGGAACTGGTCAGCCACCTGCTGGAAGGTGGAGATTTGAATCTGGCCGTTGAGCAAATCAAGCAGGAATCCCGCCGCTATGCCAAACGCCAGCTTAGCTGGCTTCGCAGAGACAGCGGTATTCACTGGCTGGTTTGGGAGGGAAGCCCTGATCCGGAAGCGGCTGCCGCTGACATAGAAGCCTACTATCATCGTCACCGAAAGGAGACGCCATGCGTCGAAGCAATCTGATCATCCGCCTTGTTTTTGTGCTGATTTTGGCAGCCATTCTCTGCTATTTCGGCATCTATCTCTACAACGACTATATTAACCCTCTTCGTACCGTGCAGGTGGTGTCTGCCTCCGCCTCCGAGTCTGCCTCCGTTTCAGGCTATGTGGTTCGTGAAGAGGAAAGCCTTCGGGCTGACGGTGTCATTTCCCCCATCTCCGATGGAAAAAAGGTATCCGCCGGCGGCGTAGTTGCTGTCTGCTACACCAGCGAGAGCGCCTTGGAACGGGCCGACACCATTCTGGCCCTGCAGGAGCGCATTACCGCCCTGCAAACCGCATTGGGAGAAACCGATTCCGAAAGCCCCTCTGACATCATTGCAAAGGTATCCCGGGCCGCTGTGCTGCGGGATATGGACAGCCTGGACACGCTGGTCAACCAAGCTCGCTATGTCCTTTTCGGCAGCAGTGAATCCGTAGATCAGGCCAAAGAGGAGCTGGACTCTGCCCGGGCTGAGCTGGAAGAGCTTCAGGAACGACAAAGCGGCTATTCCGTTCTACTGGCAGACCGCCCCGGTCTTTTCTCCGCCTCCACCGATGGCTATGAAACCGTCTCCCCCGGTTCACTGGCTACCCTGACACCGGAGGGTCTGGTTTCCCGCTTCAGCCGCAGCCCCGGCCGTACCGGCTTCGGCAAACTGATTTACGGAACGGACTGGTATTATGCCTGCATTATGACCAAGGCCGATGTTCGTCAGCTCAAAAATCTGAACTCGGTTACCGTCAATTTTACCTCCGGCTACACCGGAAGTGTCCGCATGGACGTGGAATCCATCGGTGAGGCAGATGCCAATGGGAACTGTTTGGTGGTTCTCTCCTGCGATACCGGTTTGGCGGACTTCGCCACCGTTCGGGCCGCAGATGCCGAAATCATCTTCTCTGCCCAGCAGGGAATCCTGATTCCGGAGGAAGCCCTTTATGACGATTACACCGGCACCTATGTTTATCTGCTGGTTGGCCTTCAGGCCCGCCGGCGGGATGTTGAGGTCCTTCAGGATACCCACAACGGCTTTCTCTTGGTCTCTCCCGCCGAAGGCTCCGCCTTCTACGCCGGAGCCACCATCATTGTTAACGGCACAGACCTGACAGATGGCAAGGTGGTACGCTGATTTTTCCCGTAATTTCCTTGTTTTTCCTTTGTTTTTTGTTGACATGAGGCAGAAAAGAAGGGATAATATAAGCTATGAATTTTTATGATGGCTCATAGTATGGTTTTTCATCCGAGCCATATGACAGATATAGGAGGAACCCATCATGGGATTTTTAGATGAACTGAAAAAACTGACCCGTTCCTACGATGACGATGAGGAAGAGTTTAGCGATTTTACTCCCAAAGCACCGGAGCAGATGCCTGTTGCCCCCAAGACCCCTATGCAGGCCAGAAGCTCGCTGGGCGGCTTTGAGGAAAAGCGTGAAGCCAACAAGGTTGTAAACATCCACGCCACTGCAGCTTTGAAGGTTGTATTGGTTAAGCCGGAACGGTTTGAAACCGCTGCCGAAATTGCAGACCATCTGCGCGAAAAGCGCACCGTTGTCCTGAATCTTGAGCAGACCCAGAAAGAAATTGCCCGGCGTCTGATTGACTTCCTCAGCGGTGTGGCCTACGCCCAGGAGGGCAAGATTAAAAAGGTTGCCGTCAACACCTACCTCATCACCCCCTACAACGTAGATTTGATGGGCGATTTGATTGACGAACTTGAGAGCAACGGTCTCTACTTCTAAACGAAAGGTCGAATGAGTTATGCTTACCCCTCAGGAAATTGCTGAAAAAGAGTTTGTCAAAGCCGTATTTGGCGGCTATGATATGGCCGGCGTGGATGAGTTTTTGGAAACCCTGTCTGCCGACTATGCTGCTCTCTACAAAGAGAACGCCATTTTGAAGAGCAAGATTAAGGTTCTTGTAGAAAAGGTAGAAGAATATCGTTCCACCGAGGATGCCATGCGCATGGCTCTGTTGACCGCCCAGAAAATGGGTGATGACATGGTCAAGGAAGCCAAGGAAAAGAGCGAAGCTATGCTGACCAACGCTCAGGCCGAATCTCAGGAAAAGATTTCCGACATGCAGCTGCAGATTGAAAAGGAAGAAGCTCGCTTGAAGGTTGCCAAGGAGGCTACCGCCGCCTATACCCGCGAGGCTCTCGCCTTGACTCAGAAGCTGGAGCAGTTCCTTACCGCCATCCCCGGTTTGGAGATGGAAAAGCAGGACAAGGCCACAAAGGCTGAGCCAGCCCCGGAAGAGGTTCGCGAGGAGCAGATTATGGATGCCGTTCACGACATTGACAGCGCCATGTCCAAAATTACAGAAGAGGAAACCCCTGCTGAGCCGGAAGCTCCCGCTGAAGAGCCGGCTCCGGAAGTTCCTGTTGCCCCCGAAGCCGAAATTCCTGCCCCCAAGCCCAAGTATGATGATGAAGGCGAATACACCATCCGCCCCAAATTTGATTTTGACAATCTTCGCTTTGGGTCCAACTTTAACGGCAACGACGAATAATACAAATGGAATGTCCGGGAAGCGCCGCCTCTGCGGCGCTTTTTCGGGCTGAATACACAGAGAGGAGATTTTACCAATGGCTATGGATTATAATGCCACCGTGAACCTGCCCAAAACCAACTTCCCCATGCGTGCCGGACTGCCTAAGCGTGAGCCTGCTATGCTGCAGAGCTGGTATAACATGGATTTGTACCACGACATTTTAAAGAAGAACGAAGGTCGTCCCTCCTTTATTCTTCATGACGGCCCTCCCTTCTCTAACGGCTATATTCATATGGGCACAGCCTTGAACAAGTGCCTGAAGGATTTCATCACCCGTTACAAAAACATGAACGGCTACTGTGCCCCCTATACCCCCGGCTGGGACAATCACGGTATGCCCATTGAGAGCGCCATCATCAAGCAGCACAAGCTGGATCGCAGCAAGATGACCGTTTCCCAGTTCCGCAACGACTGCCAGGCCTTTGCTCAGGACTTTGTTGAAAAGCAGATGGCCCAGATCAAGCGCATCGGCGTTCTGGGTGACTGGGCTCACCCTTATCCCCCCATGCAGCCGGAGCTGGAAGCCGAAGAGGTTAAGGTTTTCGGCAAGATGTTTGAAAAGGGTTACATCTACAAGGGTTTGAAGCCGGTTTACTGGTGTCCCTCCGATGAAACCGCTTTGGCCGAGGCAGAGATTGAATATGCTGAGGATCCCTGCACTACTATTTTTGTTAAATTCGCCGTTGCTGACGACAAGGGCAAGCTGGCCGGCCTTACCGACCTTAGCAAGACTTACTTCGTCATTTGGACCACCACCACCTGGACTCTGCCCGGCAACCTGGCTATCTGTCTGGGCCCCCAGCTGGATTATATTCTTATGAAGGCCCCCAACGGGGAAACCTATATTGTTGCCAAGGATCTGGCCGACTCGGTAGCCAAGGCTGCCGGTTTGGAATCTTATGAGGTTCTGGCCACCCTCCCGGGCAGTGAATTTGACCTTATGACTGCCAAGCACCCCTTCCTGGATCGTACTTCTCTGGTTATCAACGGTGACCATGTCACTTTGGATGCCGGTACCGGCTGCGTACACACCGCCCCCGGCTTCGGTGCCGACGACTATTTTATCTGCCAGAAATACGACCGCGAGCGGGGTACCAATATCGGCTTGATTGTCCCGGTCAATGACAAGGGTATTATGACCGACGAAGCCTTTGGCGGAACCCATATCGCCAAGGCCAATGAGGTTATGCTTCCTGTCATGGAAGCCAGCGGTGCTCTGCTGGCCAAGGCCGATATCACACACTCCTATCCCCACTGCTGGCGCTGCAAGAAGCCCATCATCTTCCGCGCCACGGAACAGTGGTTCTGCTCGGTAGACGCCTTCAAGGATGAGGCTGTTGCCGCCTGCGAGGCTGTTGAATGGATTCCCGGCTGGGGTCATGACCGCATGATTTCCATGGTTCGTGAGCGTGCCGACTGGTGTATTTCCCGTCAGCGCAACTGGGGCCTCCCCATTCCTGTTTTCTACTGCAGTGACTGCGGTAAGCCCGTATGCACCCCGGAAACCATCACCAAGGTCGCTGAAATCTTTGCCGAACAGGGGTCCAACGCCTGGTTTGACAGCGAGGCGGCTGAGCTGCTTCCCGTTGACTTCGCCTGCCCCCACTGCGGCAGCAAGGCCGGCTTCACCAAGGAAACCGATACCCTGGACGGCTGGTTTGATGCCGGCTCCACCCATATTTCTTCTATGGAGCGTAACGCGCCCGGTTGCTGGCCGGCTGACCTGTCTTTGGAAGGCGG
>JAKSQI010000108.1 GCA_024404215.1 Oscillospiraceae bacterium | reverse complement strand
TGCGACAGAACAGTTGCCAGCGCTGCGGCGCCGACTCCAAAATGGAAAACCCCAATTAAAAGAAAATCCAGACATACATTGAGAAACGAGGATAGAATTAGATAGTAAAGAGGATGCTTGCTGTCGCCGACGGCCTGTAGAATTCCAACAAAATGATTGTAAAGAACAAAGGCCAAAGAACCAAGAAAGTATACTCGGAAATAGAGAATGGATTCCGGTAAGATATCAGATGGGGTTTTCATCCATCGAAGGAGAAAAGGTGTTGCCAGAAGGCCAATCAAGGTTAGCGCAAGGCCACAGAGGAGACCAAAGGTAATGGTGGTATGGATAGCACGCTTTAGCTCGGTCATTTGTCCGGCCCCGTAATACCGTGCAATGATGACACCGGCCCCAATGGCAATTCCGTTGAAAAAGCCAACCAGCAGGATGATTAAGCTTCCGGAGGAAGAAACGGCGGCTAAAGCTGCGTTACCCAAATAGTTGCCTACAATCAAAGCATCCACCATGTTGTAGAGCTGTTGAAAAAGATTGGCAAGAAACAGCGGAAGGGCAAAACGAAGGATATTGGATACTATGGGGCCTTCTGTGAGTGAAAGGGTATGATTCTTCATGGGGTGCTCCTTTCATGAATACTAGAAGCAGTGTTCGCGGCAAATGTGAAAAGACAGAGTAAAACCATGCGGCTACCGGACGGCAGTCGCATGGTCGCTGGTTAACGGAATGAGCATTAAAGCTTTTTAAAAAATAGATAGACATCGCGCAAGGTAGGATTGCCTTCAATCTCCGCTGCCCGAAGCTGAGCATCGGTGAGGCTCTCCTGGGTGGTACAGGCCCGGAACAACGCACTGACATCCTTAATGTCCATTTTGGCATCCCCGTTGACATCATCCGGGACAACCAAACTGAAGGCACCCAGGCTGGCCCCGGAGTGGTCATAATAAACCAGTGCATCACCGGTTGCAACCAAAGAGGAACCGGTTTTTTCTTTCCCGCCTGACCAAATCTTAGCAGAGGAACTGCCGCCGGCCTTGCTGATAATGGCATTTGCCGTGGCACCCTTAGTGGCAATAGCCATGCCGCCCTCTAAAGTGAGGGAGGAACTACTGGTATCCAAAGCACTGGAGATAACCCGAACCGTATAGCTTTTGGTTTCGCCGTAGCGGGAGGTTACCGTGATGGCGGCAACACTGCCCACGGAGACGGTACCACCTCCGGAGACGGTTGCTGAGTCGTCCATGCCCGTGGCTATTAGATTGGCACTGGTGCTGCCTGCAGGCAGAGTAAGGGTGTAACTGGTAATCTCCGGTTGGAAACGGGGACTGAGACTGCCGGCGGAGGCTGTCAGACTCTTGAGCTTCAGGTAAGGACTGGAATCTCCGCTGGGCTTGCTGCAGGCGCTTTCCGGCATGCTTTGGTAGACGGGCAGAGTGAAGGTCAAAGACTGTTCACGGATATCGGAGGTGTAAATCTTACTTATTTTGCTGGCTTCCGACCAGGCGTAGCAAATGTCAGAGGCATACTGATGGGTAAAGGGCCGACTGCCTAAAACATCAAACCGAGTCAGATATGGGGTGGATTGGCCGCCGGCAATGTAGCCGGAAACATACTTGGCCGTGCCGCCTTCAATGCTTTTGCGGTGGGTATCCCAGCCCTGCTTTTTGGCATAGGACAGGCCATTGGTGATAATGGCGGCGGAGCCGTTGCCATAGGCGTTGTAGTTAAAGTAGTTGTAGTAGCCCTCGTAGCCGGCGTAAGTGCCGCTGGTTAAAGCCGAACCGTTCCTCCCTTGCTCCCCTAAAAGCTTGGCAGCAATGACGTAGGGATTGGCTCCATAGATTTTAGAGGCATTGTAAATACACTGAGCGTAAGAGGTTCCGGGTTCATCCGGCAAATCTCCTGCCATGAAGCTGCCGTTCAGGATGGCCTGAACACCCGCAACCGTTTGGGTTGAGGCGTCAAAGCTCATCTCCAAAAACTGGAAGATATAGGTAGTGTCCATGAAATTGCGGGGGTCCATATAGTATTCAATCAATTCCCGGCTGGCGCAGACCAGGCTGCCGTTATCCTTGGGAATCCACTGGCCGGTAGACCAGTTGAAGGCGTAGCTCTCGCAGCATTTGTAGCTGGAGGGAACAGCAGTCCATGTTGGGGCTTCCACCAGAGAGGTCAGGCTGTAATTGTCCTGTACTTCCTTGCTAATGGTATAGTCCCAGTCAAGGGAAACCGTAAGGGGACGGAAAACCCAGTTGGGGTAGAGCTTGTGCAGGGCAAGCAGCCCCGGCCAATAGGACTCCGGAAACTGATTCAGCACGGACTGAAAATCAGTGGTTGTTCCGGGAGTAGAGCTGGCGGTATAGGTAATAGTCAGCCCGGTTGTGTCATATTGGCTGGCATAGTTTCCCGACGCATCCAAACAGCGAACGGTGAAGGTGTAGCTTGTTCCGGAGGTTAGTCCGGTTACCGTGTAGCTGGTGCCGGTGGTATCCGCAGCCTTAGTCCAGCTGCTGCCGGAGGTTTTATAGAATACTCGGTATTTGGCTGCCCCGGATACTGCCTTCCAGCTTACTGTTACCCCGGCAGTTGTGTTGGTTACACTGGTGAGGACGGGAGTGGCCAAGGTGGTATCTGCGGTACCTTCTTTCACGGAAAGGTAGTAGCTGCTGACGTATCCGGTCACTCCACCGGCGGTTTTTATTTTATACCATAGTGCGCTTCCGCTGACCAAACTGCCTTGAAGCTCTCCTAAAAGAGTTACAGTAGCGCCGGGAGAAAGTGTGGCTAACACGGAACTGGAGGTGTTAGCTTCAGCCCGGACATTCAGGGAGGAGGTCACATTGATGACGGTACCAACCCAACCGGTATAGTCCGTGGTAACCTCCAAATACAGGCTGTTAATATAGCCGGTTGCTCCGCCGGAGGTTTTAATCTGATACCAGGTGCTGCTGGTTTTTCCGTTATCGGTAACGGACGTACCTGCTTTTTCACCTAAAACAGTAACAATGGTGGCAGCAGGCAAACTGGCAACAATACCGCTGCTGGTATTGGCGTCCGAGCGAACATTGACACTGGAGGATACATTAATAACCTTGCCGATTTTGGTACCGGCAGCCAATGCCGCCTGACCGGGAAGGGAGGCGCAGACAAAAAGCAGGACCATAGCCAGAAACAGGCTTAGATATTGATTAAGGGATTTCAAACGGAAGGTCATCCGTCAACACTCCTATTCTCAGCAGGTTTATGCTTTCAAAACTTAACAATTATAGCAAAAGGATATATTAATGTCAAACATGCCCCACTTTTCCGCTTGGCTTCAGCCTAATATGGGCATAATTCCCTATTTTTTCAGTCACAGCTTGCAGCTAAAGGGAATGGAGGGGTATAATGGGAGCTATTATGGAAGAATGGACGCAATTGTCAGGAACCTTCGATGACTGTGAGCTGCTCCAGCAAATAAAAGGAGAGACGGGATATGAGCTATTCAGCAAGCTTTCAGCCGGGCATGGAAGACTTAAACCCGGATTTGACGGTAAAAAACCGCAGTCTTCTGCGCTATTGTGAGGATACGGCCGGTTTTCATACGGATTCCTTAGGGGACGGTTTATTGCAGCTAAACAGTACCGGTCAGGCCTGGATTCTTATGGCCTGGTACATGGAGGTGTTTAAACGCCCTCAATACGGAGATACTCTTACCGTAGCAACCTGGCCCCGTCAGATGGCCAAGGTGCATGCTTGGCGTGATTTCCGCATTTGTGATGGTGAGGGCAGCTTGCTGGCTGAGGCGACCTCCAAATGGATTGTGGTGGAAGGTGAGAACCACCGTGTGGTCCGTATTCCGGAACGCATGCGTATGCTATACCCGGAGGAGCCGGGAGGAGCTTTGTCCCAGTGGCGGCCGGAACGGGTTACTCTGCCCGTAAACAGGGGAAGGAAAGCGGAGGTTATCATTCCCCGCAGCAGAACAGATTTGTTGGGCCACATGCACAATCTGTGCTATTTGGATTTGGCGGAGGATGCCCTCCCGGAAAAGATCGGTCAGCCCGGTTCCTTTCCCCATGTTTCCATGGTTTTTAAGAGTGAACTGAAGGCAGGGGAGAAGGCTGTCTGCTCTTGTGAACAGGTGGATGGACAGTTTCGGATTACCCTCTGCCATGATGATGACCTTTGCGCCCAGGTTTGCCTTTGGTGAGGGGGCAGCAATAATCGTGAAAATACCCGCTCAGGTTTCGGATATACTTCCAAAGCTTGAGCGGGTTTGTCTGTGTTATGGTTATTTTGCATTGACAGGGAGCCCCTGTAGATGACGGCGGAGCATATCCAGAGCCGTATTGACTGCGGTAGTGCGGCAACGAGAACGGAGGCTGCCGGCGTGGATTTCGCAGATGACTGTATCCTTCGGACCTGCCAGTGCTACATAAATCAAACCAACCGGATTCCCACGGTCATCGGAATCCGGACCGGCTACGCCGGTAGTGGCAAGGGCGTAGTCGCTGCCATAGAGCTTCCGGGCACCTTCTGCCATGGCTTTGGCAGTTTCCGGGCTGACAGCACCCTTTTCCTCCAGCAGGTCTGCGGGAATGCCGAGAAGGCTCTGCTTGGCGCTGTTGACATAGGTTACTGCAGAACCAAAGAAAACCTGAGAGGCTCCGGGAATATCCGTTATCCGCTTGGCAATCAAGCCTCCGGTGCAGGATTCGGCTGCTGCCCAAGTCTCGCCCCTGGCCTTCAAAAGCTGAACAACGGCCTCTTCCAAAGATTCCACATCCACGCCATAGATATAATCACCGATAACCTGATGTACTTCTGCCAGCATAGGGGCCATCAGGGCTTCACATTCTTCCTCCGAGCTGCCCTTGGCAGTCACACGAAGCATTACCTCAGCCTCCTTGGCGTAAGGAGCCAGGGTGGGGTTGAGAGAAGTAACCATAGTATCGTGGAGCAGCTCTTCGCAGCGGCTTTCTCCGAGGCCGAAGATGCGAATGTTATGAGATTTCAGAATGCTGCTGCTAAGCTTGCGCAGATAGGGGACAGCACCGGTTTTCAGCATGGCCCGGCACTCAGAAGGTGGGCCGGGCAGCATGAGAACATGGACGCCGTCTTCCTCGAAGCCACAGCCAGGCGCTGTGCCGCAGCTGTTTTCAAATATGGTGCAGTTCTCAGGCAGCCAGGCCTGCAGTAAATTGTTTTCTGAGAGTATGCCATGGTGATGGCGGCGGCGGAAAAGCTCCCGGATTCGGTTGGCTGAGGGCTCGTGAAAGATGAGCTTGCGGCCAAAGGCCTCCGCCAGGGTTTGCTTGGTCAGGTCGTCGTAGGTGGGGCCAAGGCCACCGGTCGTGATGATAATATCAGCCCGGCTGCGGGCAATGGCAACGGCTTCCTTAAGCCTTTC
>JAKSQI010000107.1 GCA_024404215.1 Oscillospiraceae bacterium | reverse complement strand
TAACTTGTAACAGGAGTAGGATATGAAAAAAGAAATCAATGTTCAGCGGTATGCCTTTGTGATTCTGGCTCTGCTTTGCTTTGGAATTGCTCTGCCAAACTTTGCCCAGTATCAGGTTTCCGCCTTCGGCTCTGAGATTCGTGACCGCATGGGTCTCAGCCCCAGTCAGTTTTCTGCAATTTGTACGGCACCTCTGCTGCCGGGTATTTTCCTTAGCTTGATTTCAGGTATGCTGGTAGATAAGCTGGGAGCGCGCAAGGTTTTGCTGGTCAGCTTGCTGGTAACCACTTTGGCCTGTGTGCTTCGCATTTTTGCTACCGGCTTCTGGTCCATGTATGTCACCATGATTTTCCTGGGCGTCACGGCTACCTTCCTGAATTCCAATTCCGGCAAGCTTATGGGTCAGTGGTTCTCTCCGGAAAAGATGGCAGTCGGAATGGGCATTTTCCTTGCCTTTGCCAATGCGTCCATGGGCTTGGGTCAGGGGCTGGCCGCCCTTTTTAACGGCATGCGGGGTGCCTTCATTGGTGCCGCTGTATTTGCTGTTGTGGTCTTTGTTTTTTGGATTGTGTTCCTTAAAGACAAGCCCAGCGAAGGTAATCAGGCTGAGGAGACTCTGCCTGTGCTGGAAAGCCTGAAGCTGGCTGCTAAAACCCCCATCACATGGATGGCTGCTGTCAGCATGTTCCTGTCGGTAGGCGGCGTAACGGCAATCCTCAACTTCCTGCCTTCTGCACTGGCTGACCGAGGTTTTGCTGACGGTACGGCTAATGTGATTTCCATGGCCATGACCTTCGGCGGCCTGCTGGGCTGCCTGGTCTGCCCGGGCATAGTAAACCGCTTTAAAAACCGCCGGCCCTTCTTTGTAGCCTTTGGTCTGCTGGCAGCTCTTGGCTTCTTCTTTGCCTGGCGTGTGTCAAACAGCGCAGTGGTCTCCTTCATTCTGCTTTTCTTCACCGGTATGTTTGCCAATGGACTGTCCCCCATGCTCATGAGCATGCCGGTCCAGGATCCCCGCATCGGTACCCGGGCAGGCGGAACGGCCGGCGGCTTTGTGGCCACCGTTCAGCTGGGCGGCAGCGTTGTGATTCCTACCTATGTCATTGCGCCTTTGGCAGCGGGGGCAGGCGGAAGCTGCACTTTTCGCCTCTATGTTGGCTTGATGGCCATTATGATGTGCCTCTATGTGGTGCTCTGCTTCTTCCTGCCCCTGAACAAAAAGAAGGGTGCCTAAATGCGGGTTTGCGTTTACGGGGCCTCTTCCTCCCAAATTGACGAAAGCTATCTGATTGCAGGAGAGAAGCTGGGCCGTGCCATTGCCCGTAAGGGCTGGGACATGGTGTTCGGTGGAGGCGCCTTGGGGCTTATGGGTGCTGCTGCCCGCGGCATGACAGCCGGCGGCGGTACCATTATCGGTGTGGTTCCTACCTTTCTGAATGTGGACGGCATTCTTTATGAACATTGCAAGGAAATGATATATACCTCCACCATGCGGGAACGCAAACAAAGGATGGAGGAGCTATCCGACGCCTTTGTTATTACGCCCGGAGGAATCGGAACGCTGGATGAGTTTTTTGAGATTTTAACTCTCCGTCAGTTGGGCCGCCATGGCAAGCCAATCGGCATTCTCAATACCAATGGCTATTATGACAGTATGCTGGCTATGCTCCGCCATTGTGCGGAGGAGAGCTTTCTGCGGTCTTCCGTGGTGGAGGAACTGGCTGTTTCCGATAAGCCTGAGGAGCTGCTGGCCCTGCTGGAAGAGAGGCTGGACCAAGGCCCCCAGCTGAATAAAGATCTGGGATAAGAAAAAGCTGCCTTAGAAGGCAGCTTTTTTCATTGGCAGAGTACGGAAGGCATCAGTGGGGCTTTCGTTCCGCAAGGGCATTGGTATCCAAAGACTTGCGAAATACCACAAAGCGCTGATAGAGGAACTCAGTGACAAAATTGATCAGCATGTTGAGAATGGTTACCAGATACTCATTCCAGCACCGGATTACCGTCAGGAAATGCTCATTCCAGGTACTAAGCGGGGTAAAGACCAAATAATAAGCGAAGACCAGCAGCATGGCCCGGGGAATGTTGGTAGCGCTCTGGAAGGTGTAACGGCGATTGAAGGTAAAATTCCAAACAACACTGAGAACCAGGGCAATGAGATAGCTGAGCCAGTAGTTTAAATGCAGCAGCTCATTCAGCAGAGCAAAAACCCCCATCTGGATGAGACCGGCAGAAGCGGCGATTAAGGTAAATTTGATGGTGCGCAGTATTTCTTTTTTCACGGAAGGGAAGTCTCCTTGGTCAGCAGGTCAATGACCTCAGCAGCATCGGTATCGTAGACGGATATTTTATCGGTGATTTCACGGGAAAATTCAATATGTCCCTGATCAAAGCCGGGCTCCTTGTAGCCGGCATTGATACGGACCAAATGTGCGTGGGGGAAGGCGTAGGTCAGCCGTTCAAAGGGCCAGCGGATGACACCCGGGGTGTTAAAGCCGACCCCCAGCTCCAGCAGCAGGGTATTTTTGTCGGCACAGGCTTCTACAAAGTCAATATAGCGGGTCTGAAGCTCCTTATAGTTTTCTCCCCGGAAGCAGATTTCCGCATCGGCACCGCAGTAGGGGCATTTGGGGATGTATTCCTCCGGAACCTCAAAGCGGTCATGGTCAATATGGGTTCGGGCCTCTTCCAGCAGCTCTTCGTTGTTCCAGGTATGGCGGCAGCAGTGCTCGGAGCAGCCCATGTTGTCGTAATGGCCCTGGTACTCAAACAAGCGCTCAAAGGGAAACCCGGCCCGCATAAACTGGCGGTCTGCATTGGAGGTTACCACAAAAAAGTCTTTATCCTGAACCAAGTTCAGCAGCCTGCTGTAGAGGGATGCCTGGGGAAACACTCGGCGGACATAGTGAATATGGGTGGACCAATAGGCCCATTTGCGGCCACGGGTCCAGTCGGAGTCGGACATGCCTACCAGTTCGTATTGAAAATGGTATCCCAGGGCAGCCATTTCCGGGAAATGGGTGCGGAAGGCGTCACGGTCCAGATAGCTTAAACCGGCGGCGGCAGACAGGCCGGCTCCGGCACCAATTAGTATTTTGTCGGCCTCCTGCAGGCGGCGGGATAGCTCTTCCGCAGCGGCTGCAGGGGAATGGATGGATTCTTTGGTGTTCATATAGAGAAAACCTCTTTTCCTGTTTGGGAGCAGTATACCACAGATGCTTGCCTACAGCAACGGGGGCTGCATGAAGCCAAGGGGTGATTTCTTTAAAGTGGGGGATAGCTACGTAAAATTCAAGGAATAATACCTAACAATTGACGTATAAGTGGGAGATTTGAAGTTAAAGTGGGAAAAGAAATCCCATTCCCGAAGAAAAGGGAATGGGAAGGCAGTGTTAAAAAATGGGAAGCAGACCTGCCAGAAAGCCCAGCAGAACGCCGGCGGCATACAGAAAGCCGAGGGTTTTCAGATTATCCTTCCAGTCCCGGTTCATGCGGAAAAGAACCAGCAGACCAATGCCGCTGCCGGTGAGCAGGCCGGACAGCATGGCGCCGGTGCTCATGCCGCCCTGAAGGTAAAGCTCAGTTATGGCTACGGAGGCAGCGCAGTTGGGAATCAAACCGATGACAGCGGTCAGCAGCTCACCAACAAAGGGGAGATGAAAGACCAGACCGGACAGGCTGTCGGCGCCGAGAAAGGTGATGGCTGCCGTTAACACCAGGTTGACCAGAAAAATGAAGATGGTTATTTTTCCGGTGTGCTTGAGGGCGGAAACCCAAATGCTGTCCTCACAGTCACAGTGCTCTTCCTCGCAGAGCTCGTGGATGCGGGGGCTGCGGTGGGCGGCCGGGGTCAGGTCAATAACAAGACCGGCCACAATGGCAACGGCAATTTTAACCAACATCACTTTAACGGTCGAAGCTGCCGGTGCATGCTCGGAAATCAACATGGGCAGCATTTCGTCTGAAGTGGACAGAAAGACAGCCAGCATGGTGCCGCGACTGATGAGCCCGCCGGAGAACAGGTTGGCAGTTGCCGCAGAAAAGCCGCACTGGGGTATGATGCCCAACAGACCGCCCAGAACAGGACCCGAACGCCCGGCCCGGTTAACAATCTCAGCAGCCTTGTCCTCAAATTTATATTCAATTAATTCCATCAGGAGATAGGCAAGAAAGAGAAAGGGTACCGTTTTCAGGGTATCAAAGACGGCGTCCAGTAGGATGTCTGTCAGCATTTGTCTGTGCTCCTTGCAAATTATAGTTTATTATGGCATATTATAAGAAAAATGTACAGGAGAACTTTTTTATGCATATTCCAGTCGGTGAAACAACCAAGCAAAGCATTCTTACCTTTCAGGAGGCACTGGACAAGCATAAGCCGGACAAGCCCTATAGTCGGGAACGCTGGCTTTATGTGCCGGATTTCTATTCTGAATATCGTTACATTCTTGGAACCAAAGGAAAGCATCCGCTGATTACCCTGGGAATCAATCCCTCCACGGCAGAACCGGATAATCTGGATAATACACTGAAATCGGTGGAAAGAATTGCCCTCCACAATGGCTTTGATTCCTTCCTCATGTTTAATGTATATGCCCAGCGGGCAACCCGGCCGGATGACATGGATTTGGTGTTCAATGAAGAGCTGCATCATCAGAATCTGCTGGCTTTCCGCTATTGCCTGGAACAAAGCGAAGGGGCGCCAACGCTATGGGCGGCCTGGGGAGCCATTGCCGAGAAACGGGATTATTTGATGACCTGCATTCGTGACATGGCTGCCTTGGGAAATGAGTATGGTGCCCAATGGGTTAAGGCAGGTACTGTTTCCAAAAAAGGTCATCCCCATCATCCTCTTTATCTGAAAAAGGATTCTCCTCTGGAGCCTTTTGATATCAAGGCTTATCTGAAGGAGCGATAAGAGAAAGCTCTTCTTTCTTATTTGGATAAGAAAGAAGAAAAACAGTCTCTTAAAAAGAGAAAATAGCGAAAAAATTAGAAAACGTCCTTTTTATAGGACTAAAGCAGGGCTAGAATTACCTCAGAAAAACAAAACAGGAGGTAATTCTTATGTTCCGTAAATTACATGTTCAGGATATTCTTTTCTGGGGGATGCTGATTGGCCTCTTCATGACAGAAGGAATTGTCAATAAGCTAATCTTTTAAGCAGGGGAATTGGGGGGCAAATCCTCCGGGGCACTATGAAAACGAGGTTGTTTCTACGGAAATTACCTCGTTTTTTGATATCCAAGAGCATTGCGGGCCGGCCTGTGAGAGGCTGAAAGCCTCTGCAAAAAACTCTCCTGCCCGTGAATAACGGGCAGGAGCTTTTCTATTACATATAGCAGGTGGCGTTGAAGGCCGTGTGAACGGCGTGGGCAATGTTAGCAGGCTGCTTGGCATCGCCGACAACCCATACCTCAGTGGCTGGGGCACAGCTGCGAAGGGCAGCAACGGTATCCTTTCTGGCCTTCATGCCGGTGGCCAGCAGAACCAGGTCGGCTGGGATAGATTCTTTCTCGCCGCTTTCCAGATTATCTACCACAACAGCATCGGCGGTGATTTCCACCAGCCGGCGGTTCAGCTTCAGGATGGTGCCGC
>JAKSQI010000106.1 GCA_024404215.1 Oscillospiraceae bacterium | reverse complement strand
TATTTTATGTGCCAGACCGGCCAAAAGGAAGCGCAGCTGCAGGTCGCGGCAATATTTTCCACAAAGGATAATCCGGTTGACATTGTCAGCGCTTAGTCGCTCAAAGTCAATGTCATAAAGCCAACTGGTTTCCCCGGTGTAATACTTGCGGGAAATGGCGTTCACCATAACCAAAACCTCGCAGGGACCGGCAGAGCGAACCACGTAATCAATGGAACTGTTGTAGGAGACAGAATTTTCATGCTTGGAAATGAGCAGCAGTGCAGGCTTTCCCTGGAAGGAAAAGCTGTTAATCCGGCCGTTTTTCATTACGTAGCCGCTGAGTGCTTCTGCTGCCTTAGCTGCAGGAATGCCAACCTCACAGCAGAGAGCATAGGCCGACAGCATGTTGTATATGTTGAAGAGACCGTTAAAGGCCAGTGTTGCTGGGTGGGTGCCGTCAAACAAAATGCTGTTACTGCCCAAATCCACATGGGTAACCCGATATTTTGGGGCGGCTGAAGCAAAATCACAGTTTGTGCAGCGGAAACGGCCGGCACTGGCATAATTAAAATACTCATATTCCATGGGATGCTTGCAAATCGGGCAGAAGCACCCGTCGTGATAACGGCCAACGGATTCGGCAGTGGAATAGTCGTTTTGATCCATGGAATACCAGACGGTATTGGCATGGCCTTGGGCAAAGCAGGATACCAGCGGGTCATCGGCATTAAGAATCAAACAGGATTCGGTCTTTACCGCATCCGCTAAAATGTCATAAATCCATTCGTTGTGACCATTCCGTGTCATTTGGTCGCGATAAAGGTTGGTGATTACAAAGTGACTGGGGGAGAAAAAGCGGAAGGTACGGCGGGCATAGCGTTCATCAGACTCCAGCAAAACAACATCCCCCTTAACCCGACCGGTTAGGGTGCTGGCACATAGCAGCAAGGTGGCAACGCCTTCGGTCTGGTTGGAGCCTTCCCGATTCCAAATCACGTGTTTTCCGTTTTCCTGCAGAATGTGGGCAATCATTTCAACGGTGGAGGTTTTTCCGTTACTTCCCGAAACAGCGATGACTGTGTCGGGCAGCTTCAGCTTGGACAGAATGTTGGGGAAAAGCTTTAATACAATCTGCCCCGGCAGACTGGATCCGCGGCCAACAAGCTGGCCTACAAAGCGGATTAGTTTACATAATATTACTGCAAAAAACATAGGGCACCTTCTATCGAAAAGTATTACGTCATTCTATCACCAGCAGAGGCAGATGTCAAAACAGACAGAAAAATCGCCTTGCCCTTTTGCAGAACCGAGCAAGGCGAAAAGCCGCAAGGATTAAAGGCTGGCTAAATAGCCTTCCAAAATCAGGGAAGCGGCTACCGCGTCCACATTACGGCGGTGTTTTTTTTCCTTTTTCCCGTTATCTCTCAAAATGCGGTGGGCGTCAATGGTAGTCCGACGCTCATCCCAAAGAACTACAGGAAGGCCTGAGCAAACCTTTAGCTTTTCGGCAAAGGCAGCACATTTTTCCGCCCGGGGTCCCGCACTGCCATCCATGTTTTTAGGGTAACCCAAAACCAGAGTCCCTACTCCCCGTGTTTTTGCCTCTTCAGCTATTTTTTCGGCGATGACATTTTCATTCCAATGGGTAATAACGAAGGCATCTCCCGTCATGGTGTTTAAAAGGTCGGAGACGGCAACTCCGGTACGGGCGTCCCCATAATCAATCCCCATTATTCTCATGCTTCTACCTCCGGCAGCTTGCAAACATCAACCCACTGAAGGGCTTTGGAAAACTCAAAAAGCTCCTCCGGACTTAGGCGTACGGCACTGCTGGCGGTACCGGCTGCCGGGTATACAACATCAAACCGCCTCAACGATTCATCCAGATACACAGGAACTCCCGAAGGCAGAGCAAAGGGACAGACCCCGCCCACTGCGTGCCCGGTCAGTTCCAATGCCCGGTCGGGGGCAAGCATTTTGGCTTTTTTACCAAAATAATTTTTATACTTTCGATTGTCAATTTTGGCATCACCGGCACATACAATTAAAATACAGCCTTCGCCGTCTTCAAAGGAGAGAGTTTTGGCAATACGAGCCTCCTCGGTTCCCAGTGCAAGGGCGGCCAATGCGACGGTTGCAGAAGAAACCGAAAACTCCATAACACGGTTTTCTGCATGAAAAGCGGCCAGATAGGCCTGAACAGCTTGAATGGACAATAAAACCACTCCCTTCCCAGGGGGCATCATAGCATAATAGGGCTACGGGGTCAAGAAAGGGCGGCAGGGAAAGGAAAGACAGTGGTAATTCCATACAGCCTGTGATAGTATAGGGCCAAAAGAAAAAACAAGAGGAGTGTGCTTATGCGCTACGGAGCCTGGGCGGAAAAACCGCAGCCCATTGATGAAAAGGACATTACAAAAAGGCTGAGTGCCGATGTGGTAATTGCCGGTGCCGGCATTGCCGGAATGTCCTGCGCCCTTCGGGCAGCGCAGACCGGGAAGCGGGTTATTGTAGTTGAAAAAACCGCATCCTGGTCTGCCCGGGGAGGAAATATCGGCGTTTCCAACTCTTCCTTTATGAAAGAAAAGGGAATTGAGAATGATGTGGAAGAGCTGAGCCGGGAATGGGTAAAGCGAAGCGGAAATCGCTGCCGGGAGGGCCTGGTGAGACGTTTCCTTAAGGAATCCCCCAGAGCCATGGATTGGCTGCTGGAGCTTGTGCAGCGGCCGGAATATCACTGTCGGCCCGAGCTTCAGGGAAGCTTTTATAAAGGGGAGACCTATCGCGAGTATTATGGGTCCCACCGGCTCTTTGATGGGCCCATGGCTCAGAAAGGGGCAAGGCCCGGCGCTGCTGATGCGGTATTTGCCATGTTTGAGGAGGCAAAGAGGGCCGGTGTTACCTTCCTGTTTCGGGCCCCTGCGGTGGAGCTGATTAAGGAGAATGGACGGATTACCGGACTGATTGCCAAGACGGAAGAGGGCTGTGTTCAGATTCGGGCGAGTCTCGGCGTTGTTCTGGCAACCGGGGATATCGGCGGCAACCGTGAGATGTGCGAGGATCTTGCACCCATTGCCAATCGCTGTGACATGAACATTTACTCCCCTAAAGGGGCTAATACCGGTGATGGGCATCGTTTGGGCTATTGGGCCGGCGGTCTGTTTGAGGATGCACCCTTTCCCACCATGCTGCATCCCCAGTCTTATCATTATCGGACCTGTTGCTTTCTGTTTGTGAAGCCGGATGGCAGCCGCTTTATGAATGAGGACAGCTATGTTCAAGGGAAAACCGTTGCGGTTCTGCGGGAAGGTGTATCCTATGTCTGGTCTTTGATGGATGGCCGGTGGATGGACAAGGTTCCCAAGACCTTGCCTTACGGTGGGGGCCTTTTTTGGGGCGGAGACTGTCTGGCAGGAGAAAGCGAGTTTAACCCAGAGGAAGAAACTCGCATGCTGGAATGGGGGCTAAAGCGGGGTGTTGTGGTTCAGGCAGACAGTCCGGAAGAACTGGCAGATAAAATGGGCGTACCAAAGCAAAGCTTTTTGGCCAGCTTCCGCCGCTATAATGAGCTCTGTGCCAGCGGAAAGGATGAGGATTTCGGAAAACGTCCGGAGCTTATGCTGCCGTTGGATACTCCTCCTTATTATGCTATGAAATTTGGCCCGGCTCTGCTGGCTGTTGTCGGAGGCCTGAAGGTTAATGAGCGGATGGAGGTTCAATCTGCAAGTGGCACAGTTCCCGGCCTCTATGCCATCGGCAATACCGCAGGAGGCCGCTACGGTGTAGACTATCCCGTAATTATTCCCGGTAACAGTCATGGCACGGCCCTGACGTTTGGTTTCCTGCTGGGAGAAGAAATAGGGGCATAATGCTCTGCGTGTGACTCTACAGGGGCGGCAGAAGGCATAAGTTAGGCGGAAAAGCTTGCTATTCTAAGCTTTGTATACTATAATATGCTAGATAATCTGGAAATACTGACCGTCTGCTCCCTGATGGGGCAGAACGACAGAACGGAGTGATAATATGATTAAGCTGTATACAGATTTAGGCTATATCAGCGTATCCAATGATGTCCTGACCGATTTGACCGGCCAGGCCGCCATGAGCTGCTTCGGCGTAAAGGGAATGACAGTCCTGTCTATGACGGACGGTCTGGTCCATCTTCTCAAGCGCGAAGCCATGGGCAAGGGTGTCAAGGTCATATACAATAACGATGGTACCGTTTCTCTTGAATTGCATATTGCAGTTGATGATGGTGTCAACATTCCCGTGCTTTGCGGCAATGTCATGAATGAGGTCCGCTATAAGATGGAAACCGTTACCGGTGTATCCGTCAAAAAGGTGGATGTCTTCGTTGACTCCGTAATTGCCGGCTGAGGAGGGATAGCATGACAGAGAGATTGAACGGCAGCCAGTTTAATGCTATGGTTGTCAATGGTGCGGCAGCCATTGAATTGCATAAAAATGAAGTGAATGAGCTGAATGTTTTCCCGGTTCCCGATGGTGATACCGGCACAAACATGAGCCTGACCATGGCTAACGGCGCTGCCGAGTGCCGAAAGAAAAACGCGGAAAGCCTTACCGCTGCAGCGGATGCTGCAGCCAGCGGCCTGCTCCGCGGTGCCCGCGGTAACTCCGGTGTTATTCTGTCCCTGCTCTTCCGCGGTTTTGCCAAGGCAATGAAGGAGAAGCAGGAAGCAAACCCTGCTGAATTTGCTGCAGCATTGAATGCCGGCGTTGAGACGGCTTATAAAGCTGTTATGAAGCCGGCAGAGGGTACTATTCTGACAGTTTCCCGTTTAGCTGCTGCTGCTGCTGTGGAAATGGGCGATACGGCTCCCGATATTGAAAGTGTTCTCGTTCGTGCGCTGGAGGCCGGTAACGAGGCTTTGGCAGATACCATTAACCTTAACCCTGTTCTGAAAAAAGCCGGCGTTATTGATTCCGGCGGTAAGGGCTATCTGTATATCCTGGATGGCATGCTGAAAGCCCTTCAGGGTGAAACCATTGAGGTTGTATCGGATGGGGAAGAGGAAGCCCGTGAAAAGGCCGAATTTGCAGACTTTAATACAGAGGACATTACCTTTACCTACTGCACGGAATTTATTGTTTCCCGTGAGAACGATAAGGATCCGGATTTGCTCCGTCGCTTCCTGGATGGTATTGGCGACAGCATTGTGGTGGTAGATGATGAAGAAATCATCAAGACCCATGTGCACACCAATGAGCCCGGCAACGTTTTGACCGAGGCTTTGACCTACGGCAGCTTTGTTACCGTTAAAATTGAAAACATGAAGCAGCAGCATACCACCAAGGTGCTGGAGCAGACGGAACCTGCTGCCTCCAAGTCAGCTGAGCCGGAGAAGCACTACGGCATGGTTTCTGTCTGTGCCGGTGACGGCATGTCCGAGATATTCAGAAATCTGGGTGTAGATGCCATTGTAACCGGCGGACAGACCATGAATCCCTCTACGGAGGATATTCTAAAGCAGGTAGAATCTATCCCTGCTGAAACGGTTTTTGTGCTGCCTAACAATAAGAATATCATCATGGCTGCCCAGCAATGTATCCCTCTTACGGAAAAGAAGGTAGTGGTTATTCCTACCGGAACCGTGCCCCAGGGTATTACTGCGGCTATTACCTTTGATGAAACGGCAGATGATGAGGCGAATACCGAGGCTATGACCGAGGCTGCTTCCATGGTTCACACTGCCCAGGTGACCTATGCCGCCCGTGATTCCGAATTTGATGGCAAATCCATCAAAGCCGGTGAGTATCTGTCCCTGCTGGATGGTGCTCTCTGTGCCAATGCCGGAGACCTGCAGGAGGTTCTGCAGGCCACCTTGACCAAAATCAGCGGACTGGATCCGGAACTGGTTTCTGTTTACTATGGCAGTGATGTGGACGAAACAG
>JAKSQI010000105.1 GCA_024404215.1 Oscillospiraceae bacterium | reverse complement strand
CATAAACACCAACGGAAATATCAAATATCTCAACATCGCCGCTCTTACGGGCAGCATCCCGCAGCCAGGGGCCGTAGGTTCCGCCCAACAGTTCACCGTTATAGGAACGCTTTACAGAACCTTCCTCGGAATATTTCTCAGGATCGTATTCCTTGGCAGCAGCAGCAAAATCCTCTGGGGTCTTGATACCGGCGGCAATAGCTGCAGCACGGTCATGAGCATCAGCCAAAGCGGCTTCCTTTGCAGCTGCCAGACCTTCCTCGTCATCCTTATACTGTTCCTCATCAACAGCCTCAGGATATACGATAAAGTAGCGATAATCAAAAAGGTCATACATGTCCTTCTTTTCCTCATATCGCTGCTGAATCTCAGCATCTGTAAACTGAATGGCGCTCTTGCAGTGCTCCTCATAGGCCTGAGCGTAGTATACAAACAAAAGCTGTTCCTTCAGAATTTCCTCGGTAACACTGGCCCCATAGGTTTTCTGGATCAGCTTATCTACGCTGCTGTAGCCATAGGTAGAGGCCTGGGTTGCCAGACCCTCGATTTCATCCTCATAGGCCTGCATTTGATCGGCACTCATTTCAAAGCCCTCGGCCTTACCGGCCTTGTAGAGGGCCGTGTCCTCCTTCAGGCAGGATTCGGTGTATTCCATGAAATGGTCCTTCCAGGTAACACCCTCGCTGTACTGCTGGGCCTCCATGGTGGTGGAGGAGTTGGGCAGCAGCATGCCGGCATAATCCGGAACCTCAGTGTATACATACTGTACATACTCGTAGTAATAATTGTAGAAATGGAAATTAAATTCAGCAGCAGAAAAATCCATGCCGTTGACGCTGAATGCTTTACCCTGTCGGCGCATGAAGTTGGAGTTTATGGTCAGGGCTGCAGCCAGAAGCAGGGCACATACCAAAATAACAATAATGGTAATGCGCATGGTCTTTTTGGTGCGTTTCTTCTCCTCCAGCTTAGCCTGCTCGCGCTTTTGGCTGGCAGACATGGTAGAAGTGAGGTTTGTGTTACTCATAGTTCTAATACCTTCTTTAGCTATTTGTTGGGTCAAACATCAACATATTATACTGGATATTCTTCTGACTTGCAAGAAAAACAGCAAAAAACTTCGCCGCATTCCTTTTCTTATTCGGGGCTTAAGCAAACCTTAAAAGGATAGAAAAAGGCCCCGAGGGAACAGCAGCCGATTCATACCTGCACAGTATGAGCAGGTGGGTTTCGCCCTTTCCGCTTTTCTGCTTCCAACATCCGGCGTACCGGGAGGCCTGCAACCCACGAAAAGAAGTTAGAATCCCTTATAGAAAGTGTCAGTTTAAATAAGCTGCCGTATCTCAGCGGGGTGGCCCAAGTATAACACAATGCCCGACAGATTGCAACTGACGGGCATTATTATTATTCACATTCATCAAACAAGGTCTCTTCAAAGGCTGCCATGACATCCTCGTATATAGCCTCCGGGATGTTCTCATACTCCACCTCAGTGCCTTCGTATACGACCCTAAGAACAATCATTTCCTGATCCTTCTCGGCCTCCTCACCGGCCGGCAGAAATACGGCGTACTCGCTGCCCTGAAACTCAAAATTATAGAGATGCTCCAGCACATAGTGTCCGCCCTCGTCGTCGGACAGGAAAACGAAGTCGTTGCCAAATTCCTTCATGTCACACCGCAGTCATGATAAAAAATCAGAGAAAACCAAGTAACGATGTTGCCGCCGTACTGGAATTCAATCCCCAGCTTCTCTGCCAAATCCGACAAAATGATACCGTGGCTTTCAATACAGGGGTTCATGCGGTCCGGGAAGCGGCAAGGCTCATGGGGGTAGGCGCACTCCTCGCAGATGCTGCAGGCCTCGCCGGAAAGGATATAAACCTTCCCCGCCTGGGCTTCAACCAGGTCCGCCGCCATCCGGGTAATCTCCTCATGGTCTCCCCGTGTAGCAAGGGTCTCTTCAATGTTGGCAATGTCGTTGACCTCGGTAATGGTGGAAATCAGCAGAGCCTTGGGGTAGCTCAGGCAGCGCTCCCGGCATTCCGGCACAGTACCGGTACCCGGAGGGCAGGCCCAGCTTTTCCCGTACATGGGGCACTCCGTTTCACAGATATAGCGAATCCGATCCGAAAAGAGCAGCTCCTTGGTCTCAATAAAATGATACAGATACAACGGCAGCTCACTGAGCTGCTGCTCCAACAATTCTTTATCTAACAAAACAATACAATCCTTTTATTACTTAATGATGCGGAAGGCAGACAGCACTGTCTGTCCGGCAAAGGCAGCCTCCATGGCAGCCTGACTCATTTCAGCGCTTCGGTAGGCCAGGCTTTCCTCAGCCTCGGCAATCAGCTCCAGGCCGGCCTGCTCTCGCTTCCAGCCATCAGCCGGGCACATGCGTACATACCAGGCAGACTCCAGCTCACCGGCATCGCTGCAGCTGCCCTCTTCCGGGTCACCCCAGGCAAACTGCTCGCCGTCCAGCTTATCCTTGGCCAGCACATACAGGTCCGAAACAATGGCGGAAGCCGTCGGCAGCTTGCCGGCTCCGGCACCGTAGAGCATGACATCGCCAACGGATTCACCCCGAATAAACAGGCCGTTCATGACGTCCTCCACATGGCTCAGCAGAATGCTGCCGGGAATTAAATGGGGGGCAACATAGGCGCGAATGCTGCCATCCTTGCCGAACACGGCCCGGCCCAGCAGCTTGATGGTGCAGCCCAGCTTCTCAGCATTTACAACATCCTCCAGGGCAACCCCCGTAATGCCCCGGGTAGCAATCCACTCCGGCTTAATCTGCTTACCGGAAATCAAGCTGGAAAGAATAGCAACCTTGCGGCAGGCATCGTGGCCCTCAATATCCGCCGTGGGATTGGCCTCACTGTAGCCCATGGCCTGTGCCTGCTTCAAAGCATCGGCAAAAGCAACGCCGTTTTTAAACATTTGGGTGAGAATATAATTGGTGGTGCCGTTCAGAATACCGAAAAACTCTTTAATGTTTTCGGAACCCAAATTGTTGGCTACGGTACGCAGCATGGGTACACCGCCGCCAACGCTGGCTTCAAACAGATAGCTGACGCCCTTATCCTTGGCAAGGGCCATCAGCTCACTGCCATGGGTGGCAACCAGTTCCTTGTTGGAGGTTACCACGCTCTTCCCTGCCGTCAGGGCCCGCTTGGTGAACTCAAAGGCAATGCCTATACCGCCAATGGTCTCTACCACAAAGTCTACCTCCGGGTCAGCCTCAACCACAGCAAAGTCCTTGGTCATCAGGCCGGCAAAGGGGCTGTCAGGAAAGTCCCGAACATCTACGATATATTTTAAGGTAATGCCTTCTCCTTTGGCAGTCAGGCGTCCGGTATTAATCTGCAGGGCTTCCGCAACGCCGGAGCCCACGGTACCAAAACCTAAAACAGCAGCATAATGCATGTAAACCACATCCAAACCTTCAAAAATAGAGTGTAATAGAGTAATTTTATCCGCAGTCCTACTCTCTGTCAACAGTTAATTTAACGCAGTAAAGCATAAAACTGCAAAGGGCAAAAAAGATGTCCGGCTTGCACCGAACATCTTTTTCATTATTCGTAAAGGGCGCTGAGGCTGTCCAGCCAATCCCCTTCATAGTCTTCAATCTTACCAGCGTCGCAGAGACCGGCAAGAGAGGACTGCATGGGAATCTTGGCAACCTTGGTGATGCCGTGGGCAGCGGCGATTTCGTCAATGTGGCTCTCGCCGTAGATGTGATGCTTTTCCTTGCAGTTGGGGCACTCAAAGTAGGACATGTTTTCAACCAGGCCTACAACGGGAACAGACATCATTTCAGCCATCTTAACGGCCTTTTCAACAATCATGCCGACCAGCTCCTGGGGAGAGGTTACAATGATGATGCCATCAATGGGAAGGGACTGGAAAACCGTCAAAGGTACATCGCCGGTTCCGGGAGGCATGTCAATAAACATGCAGTCAATGTCGCCCCAGGCAACATCGGTCCAGAACTGCTTGACAACGCCGGAAATAACCGGGCCGCGCCATACAACAGGGTCGGTATCGTTGGCCAGCATCAGGTTAACGGACATAACCTTGGTGCCCTTCTCGGTTTCGCAGGGAATGATGGCTTCGCCGTCGCTGAAGGCACGCTGGGTAATGCCGAAGGCCTTGGGAATGGAGGGGCCGGTAATATCGGCATCCAACACGCCCACCTTCATGCCCTTACGGGCAGCGTTACCGGCCATCAGGGAGGTAACCAGAGACTTGCCTACGCCGCCCTTACCGGAAACAATGGCGTACACCTTTGGAATGGTGGAATTTGCGTTGCTTGCTTCCTTCTGAGGAGCCTCACGGCTGGAGCAGCTTTCGCCGCAGGAAGAACAATTGTGGCTGCAATCGCTCATGTGAATAATCCTTCTTTCTCTTATCTTGGTTTTTCTTTGCCTATTATAGGCTGATTCCGTCACCGGGTCAACCTGCACTTTCACTGACTTTTATAAGGATTTTAGGTATTTTGCTGAATCCACTGGGTAACACAGGCAGCAAAGCTCTTCACCGCAGGAATATTACGCCGGCTTCCGGCAACCGCCAGGGCAATGGTACGGGATACCGGCGGGGTCAGACGGCGAACCGCTACGCCGCTGATTTGTCCTCGCAGCAGAAGCTCCGGCATGATGCTGATGCCCAGCCCCTCCCGAACCATGGCAATAATGGCATAGTCATCCTTGGTGGTATAACGGATTTCCGGGTTTACACCGGCGCTGTCCAAAGCCCGGTGTACATCCTGGGCAGAGGATTCCAGCAAGCTGATAATTGGCTCCCGGGCCGCCATGTCAATGGGTACCTCATTCAGGCTGCAAAAGGGATGACCCAAGGGCACGATGACGCTCAAGGGGTCTTCCTTAAGGGGGATGCAGTCACAGCCGGTCGGCCCCGGAATGGCCACAAAGCCCAGGTCAACCTCCCCTTCTGCCAGCCAGGCCTCCACATCGTGATAGTCACCGTTAAGCATGTTTACCCGATACTCCGGATAGCTGCTGCGAAATGCCTTCAGAATACCCGGCAGCCAGTTAACGGCAACCGAGGTAAAGGCCCCGATTTTCACAGTGCCGCCCTTGCCCTGCTCCCGGGCCATGCGAACGATACTGTCATTCAAATTCAGCAGCTCGTTAATCTTGGGCATCAGCAGCTCCCCTTCCTGGGTCAGCTCCGTTCCGCCCCGTTTCCGCACCAGCAGCTGAACCCCCAGCTCATCCTCCAGGCTGGTTATCATGTGGCTGATGCCGGACTGGGTATACCCCAGCTCCCGGGCTGCAAGGGTCATGCTGCCGCACTCGAACACCTTGCGCACAGCTTCATACTTTTTTAAGCTCATTTGTATCACCTGCCGAATTTTAGCATGAAAAAAAAGACGATACAAGGGTTTGTATGAAATATTTTCATCTTTACTTGAATTTCTTTCTTGCTTTTACTGGCAATGAAGTGTACAATCCCACTCATGTTTCAGAAACAGTAAGAAAGAGGAGATATCATGAACACAATAGAACTCGTCATATTTATTGCCTACCTGTTATTTATGATAGGCATCGGTCTTTACTTCTTCTTCCGTTCCAAAGGCGGAAACGATAAAGACTACTTCCTTGGCGGCCGTCAAATGGGCGCCTGGGTATCCGCTTTGTCCGCCGGCGCCTCCGACATGAGCGCCTGGTGCCTTATGGGATTGCCTGCCTCCGTTTATGCTGCGGGTCTGGGTAAAACCTGGATTGCCATTGGTCTGCTGCTGGGCTACGCCATCAGCTGGATTGTTGAAGCCCCCCGTCTGCGCCGCTTCTCCATCCGCGCCAATGACTCCATCACCATTCCTCAGTACCTGACCAACCGCTTTCTGTCCTCCAGCAAGGCTCTGCAGATTCTCTGTGC
>JAKSQI010000104.1 GCA_024404215.1 Oscillospiraceae bacterium | reverse complement strand
TATCGGCCGCTGCCCGGTGGGCAGTAGTTCAGTGAGACCAGCGAGGATTACAACGAGACCGGCCGGGCCCGTTTTGCCATTCAGTACCGGGCTGTGCCCTACTTTCACAGTCGGCTGGAACAGCTGCTGGGCTTTTATCATGAGGTGAATTATGAAATCCACTATGAGCCGGAACGGAATGTGATTCAAATTCATTTTCAGAAGACCAACGGCTTTAGTGACTGGTTCGCCAACATTTTTGAGTTTTCCGGCAAATATTACGATGCCTTCCCCTTTGAGGGACGGCCACTAACCTTGAATGTTCATCACGGCTGGGGCAACATGTATAAAACCATTAAGCGGGATATCCGTTCCGCCTGGCAGGCCCTGCAGGAGCAGCATCCCGGGGCTGAGACGGAAATTATCGGATGGTCTCTGGGGTCCGGTCAGGCCATGCTCTGCTGTCAGGACCTGAACTATAATTTCGGCCTGCGCCCTTATGTGTATACCTTTGGTTCCGTTCGTCCCTTCCGTGCCAAAAAGGGGGAGGAGCAACGGCTGCAGCGCTATCTCACGGGCTTGTATAAGGATTGCCGCAATTTTGCGGCGGGCAACGATATTGTTACCTATATGCCCCCTTTTAAGCGCTTTACCATGTTCCGGCGGGCCAATCTTGATTCTACGGCGCGCACCCTGCTGCGCCTGCTGAATCCCTGGCTGTATCATACCCTATACGACCGCAAGGAATTATATACCAGTGAGGAGAATAACCATGAAGTATGACGTCATTATAATTGGTGCCGGCCCGGGCGGCATCTTTTCCGCTTATGAGCTTATGCAGAAGCGCCCGGACCTGAAGGTTGCCGTGTTTGAGGCCGGTCAATCTCTGGAAAAGCGGAAATGCCCCATTGACGGGGATAAGGTCAAGTCCTGCATCCGCTGCAAAACCTGCGCCATCATGAA
Organism: Oscillospiraceae bacterium; assembly: GCA_024404215.1. GTDB lineage: Bacteria > Bacillota > Clostridia > Oscillospirales > Oscillospiraceae > Alloscillospira. The sequence goes on along the minus strand of JAKSQI010000104.1, from coordinate 5,020 downwards.
CGGCTTCGGCGGCGCCGGTGCCTTCTCTGATGGCAAGTATAACATCACAAACGACTTTGGCGGCACCCTGTATGAGTATATCGGCAAGGAAAAGGCCATAAAGCTCATGGAGTATGTAGACGGCATCAACATGGCTCACGGTGGCGAGGGGACAAAAATGTACTCCACCGCCGGCAGTGAGTTTAAGAAAATCTGCATGCAGAACAAGCTGACCCTGCTGAATGCCTCTGTCCGCCACCTGGGTACAGACATTAACTATGTGGTGCTGGAAAACCTGTATGCTGAGATGAAGGATGCCATGGATTTCTATTTCATGACCCCTGTTCGCTCCATTGAAGCTCTGGAAGAGGGTTATCGTGTTCATTACGATAACGGACAGGCTGACTGCACCTGCTGCATCGTTTCCGTTGGCCGCAGCGGCAGCAAATGGATGGAAGAAACCTGCCGCAGCATGAACATTCCCACCTGCTCCAACCGGGTGGATTTGGGCGTGCGGGTGGAGCTGCCGGCTGCCATTTTCTCTCACCTCACCGACCAGCTTTATGAAAGCAAGATTGTTTACCGCACGGAAAAGTTTGAGGATAATGTTCGCACATTCTGCATGAACCCCCATGGCATTGTGGTTAACGAAAACACCAACGGTATTGTTACCGTAAACGGACACAGCTTTGAAGATCCCGCAAAAAAGACGGACAACACTAATTTTGCCCTGCTGGTGTCCAAGCATTTCTCGGAGCCCTTCCGGGACAGCAACGGCTATGGCGAAAGCATTGCCCGCCTGTCCAACATGCTGGGGGGCGGTGTTATCGTTCAGCGCTTCGGTGACCTGGAGCGGGGCCGGCGCAGCAACCGCAAACGAATTGAAGAAGGTACGGTGCGTCCCACTTTGGATGCTACCCCCGGTGATTTGAGTCTGGTGCTGCCTAAGCGCATTCTGGATGGTATAATAGAAATGATTTATGCGCTGGACCGCATTGCCCCCGGTACCGCCAATGACGACACTTTGCTTTACGGTGTTGAAGTCAAGTTCTACAACATGGAGGTTAAGCTGGACGAAAATCTGGAATCCAACTATCACAACCTTTTCATCATCGGCGATGGCAGCGGGGTTACCCACTCCCTGTCCCATGCCTCTGCCAGCGGCGTTTATGTTGCCGGCAAGGTGATGGAGCGGTTGTAAAACGGCTGACAGCTGCTCTGCCCTTCGGGGCGGGGCAGCTTTTTCACATTTTGGGAAGGTTCTTCCTTTACAAAAGGTGTCAGCCTGTGGTATAGTGACAAAGTAAAATGAATAGGTTCTTCAGCACCCCCCCTGGGTTTAATAGGAAAGTCAGGTGAAAGTCCTGCACACCGCCAATGCTGTAATGGAAGAGTCTGCTTCAATGTGCCACTGGGCCGAAGGGTCTGGGAAGGCGAAGCCGGCGATGAGGCCTGAGTCAGAATACCGGCTGAAGACCATCCCGATGCGTCGGGGAGTATACCAAGCAAACGGTATATTCCTGCGGCGTTTTTATTTTTCTTAGGAGGGCACATATGAAAAATCTTTTTAAGCTCAAGGAACAGGGCAGCAGTCTGTCCATTGAAATCCGCGCCGGCCTGACAACCTTTTTTGCCATGGCCTACATCATCTTTGTTAACCCGGTTTTTCTGTCGGTTACGGGGATGGATGCTGACGGGGCGCTGATTGCTACCTGCTTGGGTGCTGCCATCGGCTGCTTGCTTACGGCGGTGCTCAGCAACAAGCCCTTTGCCATGGCCTCGGGCATGGGCATGAATGCCTTTTTTGCCTATACCCTTTGCTTTGGCTATGGCTACACCTGGCAGCAGGCACTGGCGCTTGTCTTTATTTCCGGCCTGCTTTTCGTTGTTGCGGTGCTGGCCTTTGGGGAGAAGGCTGCCAAGCTGATTCCGGCCAACCTCAAGCATGCCATAACCGTGGGCATCGGTCTGCTGATTATGCTGATTGGCCTGTTTGATGCCGGCCTCATTGATGTTTCCGCCGGTGTCCCTGCTTTGGCGGACCTCAGCAGTCCCGGTGTGCTGATTGCTTTGGCCGGTCTGCTGATTACCATTGTACTGACGGTGCTGCATATTCCCGGCGGCCTGATTTTGGGCATGCTTGCCACCGTTCTTATCAGCCTGCTTTGCGGGCAAAGCCAGCTGCCGGAGCATGCCGTGATGCTGCCGACTGCTTTGGGCAAGGTTTTCCTCAAGCTGGATTTCCACGGCCTTGCTTTAGGGGATGGGGGACTGTCTTCCGTCGTTTCCCTTTTGGCCTTGATTCTCACCATGACCATTGTGGATATGTTTGATACCATTGGCTATCTGGTGGGTACCGGTTCCAGGGCCGGCCTTGTGGATGAAAAGGGCAACATGACCGGTATGCGGCGGGTGATGCTGGCAGATGCCGGGGCTACGGTTTTGGGTTCCCTTTGCGGTACCTCTACCGTAACGGTATATGCAGAATCTACCTCCGGCATTGTAGCCGGCGGCCGTACCGGTCTTACCGGCCTGGTTACCGGGGTCTGCTTCCTGCTGGCTCTTTTCCTGTCACCTCTGGCGGGCATGATGAATGCTGCCGTAACGGCCCCGGCCCTGATTGTGGTGGGCATGTACCTAATGCTGGATATCACCAAGCTGGAGCTGAAGGACCTGGCGGATGCCATTCCGGCCCTGCTGACCATAGTTTTCATTCCCATGACCTATTCCATCACCGCCGGCATCGGCATTGGCTTCCTCAGCTATGTTGTCTGTGCCCTTTGTCGCCGCCGCTGGAAGGACCTGACCCCCGGCGTTATCCTTCTGGCTGTGGTCTTCCTGCTTTACTTTGTTCTTTCCTGATTCCCGCTCCTTTGCGTGGTCGCCCCTGCGTTACTCATCCGCAGAGGCGGGCTTACCCCTGTTTTGGACAGAAAAAAGCCCCTTACCCCTCTTGCTATCCGATGGCAATTGTGCCATAATATTTAAGTTTTGTGCACGGCACAAAAGCACACTTGTAAGATAATGAGAAAGAGGAGAGAATCATGCAGAAGGATAAGTTAGTTCCCAAGCTCTTCAGCGTGATGAAGGGCTACAGCAAGCAGCAGCTGGTTAAGGATATTATTGCCGGTGTCATCGTAGCCATCATCGCCCTGCCTCTGTCCATCGCTCTGGCACTGGCTTCCGGTGTGGGCCCTGAACAGGGTATTTATACCGCCATCATTGCGGGCTTTTTGATTTCATTCTTTGGCGGCAGCCGGGTTCAGATTGCCGGTCCTACCGCAGCCTTTGCTACTATTGTAGCCGGTATTGTGGCAGCCGACGGCATGGACGGTTTGGTCATTGCCACCGTCATTGCCGGTATCCTGCTCATTTTGATGGGCGTATTCCGTCTTGGCAGCCTGATTAAGTTCATTCCTTTCACCATCACCACCGGCTTTACTGCCGGTATTGCCGTTACCATCGTCATCGGTCAGCTGAAGGATTTCTTTGGCTTGACCTATCCGGCCGGAACCCATACCATTGAAACCATGGATAAGCTGAAGGCTGTCTTCAGCAATTTCGGCACCATGAACTGGCAGGCCCTGGTAGTCGGCGCTGTCTGTCTGGCCATTCTCATTGTATGGCCCAAGGTCAGCGAAAAGATTCCCGGCTCCCTGATTGCCGTAATCGTGGGTATTCTGATGGTTAAGCTTCTGAAGATGAATGTAAACACCATCGGCGACCTTTATACCATCAGCAACAAGCTGCCCTCCTTCCATTTGCCTGTACTGACCTGGGGCACCATTCGCTCCGGCATGAGCAATGGCTTGACCATTGCCATTCTAGCCGCCATTGAGTCTCTGCTCAGTGCTGTTGTAGCTGATGGCATGATTAACTCCAAACATCGCTCCAACATGGAGCTGGTAGCTCAGGGTATCGGCAACATCGGTTCTGCCCTCTTTGGCGGCATTCCCGCCACCGGTGCCATTGCCCGTACCGCTGCCAACATCAAGAACGGCGGCCGCACCCCCATCGCCGGCATGGTTCACGCTGTTGTTCTGCTGATTGTTCTGGTTGTACTCATGCCCTATGCCGCTCTGATTCCCATGCCCTGCATCGCTGCCATCCTTTTCATGGTTGCTTACAACATGTGCGGCTGGAGAACCTTTGTCAAGCTTTGCAAGACGGCTCCCAAGAGCGATATTCTGGTTTTGGTTGCCACCTTTGTTCTCACCGTTGTCTTTGACCTTGTTGTGGCCATTGAAATCGGCATGCTGGCTGCGGTTATCCTCTTCATCAAGCGCATGGCTCAGGAATCCCGGGTCAGCGGCTGGAAATACTACGATGAAGAAAACCCGGACAGCAGTGAGGAAGAGCTGCGGAACCTGCCCAAGCATGTTCGGGTATATGAAATCTCCGGTCCCATGTTCTTCGGCACCGCTGATCACATTGCCGATATTCATCTGAAGGATTTCACCAAGGCTCTGATCATCCGCATGCGCGGTGTGCCGGCCCTGGACTCCACCGCCATGAAGGCCCTGGAAGAGCTTCATGCCATGTGTACGGCCAAGGGCGTTCGCCTGATTTTCTCCCATGTGAACGAGCAGCCCATGAAGACCATGGAGAAGGCCGGCTTTGTGGAAAAGGTGGGGGCGGAAAACTTTGCCGCCCACATTGAAGAGGCCATTGCCCTGGCCTCCGTTGCCGAGTAAACCCCCAATAGCAGCTATTAGCACAGAAAGCCCATTTGTCACGGCAAAGCCCGGCAAATGGGCTTTTTCTTTGGCAGCCGGTCTTCTGAAAACCATGACGGAGAGGAGAAAAGAGGGGCAGGCTATTGACGGGAAAGAGGTAAAAGTATAGAATGAGAGGGCTGAGGGACATGCCTCGGCGGAATTAAATAGCATCGGCTTTTGTGGCAAATGCGCGACCCGGAAACGGACACGCATTCTTGTTCTTGCTGAACAAGGGAATCGGGTGAATATTCCCGGACATGTGGAGAGAAATCTCCTTAGTAGCTGTGATTGCGGAGTGTATTTCTGAGGGCATCCGCCCTTCA
>JAKSQI010000103.1 GCA_024404215.1 Oscillospiraceae bacterium | reverse complement strand
GACTTCACAGCCGCAAGCAGCTTTCTCCATGTTCATTCCTCCTGCATTAGTTGAGCATTCGTTCAACTGTCAATTTGATTATAGCACATATTCCCCGGCTGTCAACGGTTATTTTTTATTTTCTCACCTTTTTCTTCCCTTTCTCCCCTCCTATTTTCTATTGAACATGCTGTCAGCACGGTGCTATAATAGGATGAATAAAAATGGAGGGGTATTGCCATGCTTTGGGTTATTCCTGTCCTTCTTGCGGCCTTGGTGCTTTTGTTGCTGAGTATGGCCCACACCTTATATAATATTTGCTTTCGCCGCCGGATTTCCGGTCTTGTCAGTTGGATTATCCGCCGCGGGCAGGATAATGCCACCGGTGCCGGCACTGAGGTGGATCAAGCCTTGGCCTTTTGGCAGGATGCCCGGCCAGAGGCGGTCAGCATACAGAGCTTTGACGGGCTTACCCTGCGGGGGGACTATTATCATCGTCCGGACTCGGTTCGTACCATCGTCTGCGTTCACGGTTATCGTGCCACCGGTCTTTCCAATTTTTCCGTGGTCCTGCCCATTTTCGCCGACCTTCACTGCGATATTCTTCTCATTGACCAGCGAGCCTGCGGCAAAAGCGATGGGGATACCATCACCTTTGGTCTAAAGGAGCGTTACGATGTCCGGGACTGGTGCCGTTGGCTGACGGAACAGCGGGGCTGCCGCCATCCGATTTTTCTGGACGGTGTCTCCATGGGCTGTTCTGCCGTTCTCATGGCCTGCAATTTGGATCTGCCGGATCAGGTATCCGGCATCATTGCCGACTGTGGCTTCACCTCCCCTTATGACATCATCACCGTGGTTCTCCGGCGTCTGCTGCACCTGCCGGTCTTTCCGCTTATGCCCCTGCTGGAGTGGGCCGCTAAAAGGCAGCTGGGCATGAGTCTAAAGGCTGTCAACACTTTAGACTGCGTCCGGGAAAGCCAAATTCCCATTCTTTTTGCCCATGGCCTGCAGGACCACTTCGTCCCGGCAGACATGTGCCGCCAAAACTACGAGGCCTGCTCTTCCACCAAGTGGCTGCTGCTCTCTCCTGATGCTGCCCATGGCGAAGCCTGGCTCCGAAGCCGCCCCCAATATGAACAGCTGATTTATCAGCTCTTGCAAATAACAGAAACTGACCAACCCCAGGAGGTCCCTCATGAAGTTTAGAAAAGACGGAAAAGAATTCACCCTGCTGTCTCCCGCCAGCTATCTGGACAGTCTGGCCGATTTTGCCTCTCTGCTGGGCAGCATGGAGGAGGCGGATAAGGCCGCCAAGGAGCTGTTGGATGAAACGGCAAAAACCGACAGCATCGCCCCGGATGCCCCTAAAACCGTAGCCGAGCAAAAGCCGGAAACCCCCAGTCTCGATGAGCTGCTGGCCCAGCTGGATGAGCTGGTAGGTTTGGATAAAATCAAGGCCAATGTCAAAAGTCTGATTAACCTGATGAAGGTGCGCAAGCTCCGGGAAGAAAATGGTCTGAAGGTTCCGCCTGTATCACTCCACATGGTCTTCATGGGTAACCCCGGCACCGGTAAAACCACAGTAGCCCGTCTGCTGGCCGGTCTTTACTGTGCCATTGGCGTTCTCAGCAAGGGCCATTTGGTGGAAGTGGACCGTTCCGGGCTGGTAGCCGGTTTTGTGGGACAGACCGCCCAGAAAACTCAGGAGGTCATTCAGAAGGCCATGGGCGGCATTCTTTTTATTGATGAGGCCTACGCCCTGACCAGCAAGGAAGGCAATGATTTTGGCCAGGAGGCGGTAGAAACCCTCTTAAAGGCTATGGAGGACCACCGGGACGACCTGGTAGTCATTGTAGCCGGTTATGAAGACCTAATGGAAGACTTCATCCATTCCAATCCCGGTCTGGAGTCCCGTTTCAACCGCTATTTTCTCTTTGAGGACTACACAGCTGAAGAGCTTAACGCCATTTTCGAGGGCCAGTGCAAGCGCAACATGTATGAGCCCGATGAAGAGGCCAAGGTCTTTGCTGCCGAGCATTTCAAGCAGATGTACGAATGCCGTGACGAAAACTTCGGCAACGGCCGTGATGTCCGCAATTTCTTTGAAAACGCCATTTCTGCCCACTCAGACCGTGTTTCCCAGCTGGAAGCCCCCACCAAGGAGGATTTGATGACCTTGGTAAAGGCCGACCTGGAAAAGGCTGCCGAGGCCTAAGCCCACCTTGTCTGACAGCCGTCCTTTCCCGGCGGCTTCAAATAAACCATCTCATTTTAATATCTGAAAGGAGTCCTAATTATGGGTCTTATTCAAGCTGCTTTGGGTGCAGCCGGCGGTGCGCTGGCTGACCAGTGGAAAGAGTATTTTTACTGTGAAGCCATGTCCGTGGATACGCTGGCAGTAAAAGCCAAAAAGAAGGTTTCTTCCCGCTCCTCCAATAAGGGGAACGACAATGTTATCACCAGCGGCTCCGTAATTGCCGTTGCCGACGGTCAGTGCATGGTAATTGTCGAACAGGGTCTGGTTGTGGATTTCTGCGCCGAGCCCGGCGAATACACCTATGACAACACCACTGCCCCCTCCCTGCTGGCAGGCGGCAGTCTGGCCTCCAACATTCTGGCTGTATTCAAGGATATCGGCAAGCGCTTCACCTTCGGCGGTGAGGCTCCTGTTGACCAGCGGGTCTATTACTTCAACACCAAGGAACTGATTGGCAACAAGTACGGCACAGCCAATCCCGTTCCCTTCCGCGTGGTAGACAACAACATTGGTCTGGACATGGACATTACCATCAAGTGCTTCGGCGAATATAGCTATCGTATCACCAACCCCCTGCTCTTTTACAAGAATGTATGCGGCAATATCTCTGCTGACTATACCCGCAGCCAGCTGGACAGCCAGTTGAAAACCGAACTGCTTACAGCCCTGCAGCCTGCCTTTGCCAAAATCTCCGACATGGGCATTCGCTACTCCTCCCTGCCCGGCCACACCGTAGAGCTGGCCGACAGCCTGAACGAGGTTCTCAGCAACAAGTGGCGTGACCTTCGCGGTCTGGAAATCGTATCCGTTGGCGTTTCCAGTGTAAAGGCCAGCGAAGAAGACGAAGCCATGATTAAAGAGCTGCAGCGCAACGCTGCCCTCCGCAACCCCAACATGGCTGCTGCCCACCTGGTGGGTGCCCAGGCCGCTGCCATGCAAACTGCCGCCGCCAACACCGCCGGTGCCGCTACAGCCTTCATGGGCATGAACATGGCCGGTCAGGCCGGCGGCATGAACGCCGAAACTCTCTTCGCCATGGGTCAGCAGCAGGCTGCCGCTCCCGCTGCCCCCGTTACCGCTGGCTGGACCTGTTCCTGCGGCGCTGTTGCCACCGGCAAATTCTGCCCCGAGTGCGGCGCCAAGAAGCCTGAGGCCACCGGCTGGACCTGCTCCTGCGGTGCCGTCAACACCGGCAAGTTCTGCTCCGAGTGCGGTGCCAAGAAGCCCGAAGCCAGCAACTGGACCTGCTCCTGCGGTGCTGTTAATACCGGCAAGTTCTGCTCTGAGTGCGGCAAGCCCGCTGAAGGCTGACAGTCCGGCTTTCGCCTGCTGCTATGAACAATCTTCAGGAATATAAGTGTCCCTGCTGCGGAGGCGGTATCGCCTTCAGCAGTCAGGAGCAGAAAATGAAGTGTCCCTACTGCGACACGGAATTTGAAATGGAAACTCTGGCGGATTACGACAGTGTGCTTCAGAATGAACAGCCCGACAGCTTCCAGTGGGACAGCACCCCTTCTGAGAACTGGACGGTGGATGAGGCCAGCGGCCTGCACACCTATTCCTGCCAATCCTGCGGCGGTGAAATCATCGGCGATGAAACGCTGGCTGCCACAGCCTGCCCCTACTGCGGTAATCCCGTTGTTATGATGGGGCAGTTCACCGGCAGCCTGAAGCCGGATTTGGTAATCCCCTTCAAGCTTGATAAAAAGGCTGCTGTTGCCGCCCTGCAGCAGCATTACCGGGGCAAGCGTTTTCTGCCCAAGGTTTTCAAGGATGAAAACCACATCCAGGAGGTCAAGGGGCTGTATGTGCCCTTTTGGCTTTTTGATGCCCGGGCAGATGCAGATATCCGCTACCGGGCAACCCGAGTCCGCTCCTGGAGCGACCGGGACTATGATTATACCGAAACCAGCTATTACGCCCTGATGCGCAGCGGCAGCTTATCCTTCGCCGGTGTACCGGCGGACGGCTCCTCTAAAATGGCTGATGACCTTATGGAATCCATTGAGCCCTTTGACCTGAGCCAGGCAGTGGACTTCCAAACCGCTTATCTGGCCGGCTACCTGGCAGACAAGTTTGATGTCAGCGCCGAACAGTCGGCGGAAAACGCCAACAGCCGCATCCGACAATCCACCACTGATGCCTTTGCGGCCACGGTACAAGGCTACAGCTCCGTCATACCGGAAAGCTCCAGCATCCGTCTCAACAGCAGCCGGGTTCGCTACGGCCTGCTGCCCGTATGGCTGCTGAACACCGTATGGAAGGGCGAAACCTATACCTTTGCCATGAATGGGCAAACCGGCAAGCTGGTAGGCAATCTGCCTTTGGATAAGTCCGCCTTTACCCGCTGGTTTTTTGGTTTGACAGGTCTTTTCACTGCCATTGGCTTTGGCCTGTCTTACCTCTTGTGGCGATAAGGAGGGCATGATGAAACGGACACTCTCCCTCATTATACTTGTGCTGCTCTGTACAGCTCTGGTCTTTCCCTGCGGGGCTGTATCCACTGCACCCCGGTTCGTTGACTGGGCAGGCTTGCTCTCCGCCGGGGAGGCTGACTCTCTCCTGTACCGACTGGACGACCTCAGTGAAAGCCAGCAGGCAGACATTGTCGTTGTTACCATTCCCTCCCTCAATGGGGCCTGGGCCCAGGATTATGCCGACGATTTTTACGATGACAACGGCTATGGCTTAGATTCCGATAACAGCGGCATTCTTCTGCTGGTGGCTATGGCAGAAGGTGAATATTATATCAGCACCACCGGGCGAGGCATTTCTGCCCTAAATGACCACGCCGTTTCGGAAATCGGCAGCGAGGTGGCTTCTTATCTATCCTCCGGCCGATATGCAGATGCCTTTATTCGCTTTGCTGACCTTTGCGATTATTATCTGACAGCCGAGGCTGCTCCTCCTGTCCCCCAGTCCTTCCCCTGGCAGCACAATCTGGTTATTTCTTTGGTAATTGCCTTAGTTTTAGCTCTCATTGTCACTGTCGTCATGAAGGGAAAGCTGAAATCGGTTCACCGCGCAACCACAGCTGCTTCCTATGTTAATCCCGGCAGCATGAAGCTCACCGTAAGTCGGGACATGTTCCTGTACTCTCAGGTTGCCCGGCATCCCCGACCTAAGGATAACCCCTCCAACCGGTCCGGAGGCACTTCCGTCCATGTGTCTTCCTCCGGAGTTTCCCACGGCGGAGGCGGCGGACATTTCTGATTCTACTTACAAAACAAGCCCTTTCGGCTTTAGGCGGGGGCCGATAACGAAGTATTTATCAATGGATTACGGTGCAGTCGAAAGACTGCGCCGTTTTCCTTTTATCGGACTGCAGGTTTCCTTGGCTTCGGAACGCCTAATGCGCCGTGTTCGGCTACACATTCTACGTCCGGAATGTCAATAATTCCAACAGCCTTGTAATATATCTCAATCTTTTGTCTTCTGTGTCCGCTGCTCTTATCGGGGGCATGAACTACGATCCTGCCAACCAAATCATTCAGTATCTCACCGGAAAGCTCCTGCGGGTCGGTGTATCTGCGAACATTCTGAAGAAAACGGTTCAGGTCGTGCTGTTCCTCTTCGCCGGATTCTATGAGATCAGCAAGTTGTGCAATCGTTTCCTTAACCTGCTTTTGCTCTTCTTCGTAATCTGAAGACAGACGGTCAAAACGTTCCGCACTGATCCTGCCTGCAACCATAGGAGTGTTCAAAGGATGGTTCGATGAGTATTATCAAGAAGCATTGGAAAA
>JAKSQI010000102.1 GCA_024404215.1 Oscillospiraceae bacterium | reverse complement strand
CAACCTCATCGCCTACCTTGACAATGTCTTCAGCCTTGGCGTTAGGATCGGCAGACAGCTCGGAAACAGGAATGTAGCCGGCGTGCTTGGTGCCGAGGTCAACAGTAACTTCGGTGGGCGTAATTGCGGCAACGATACCGATAACCTTTTCTCCGTTATGCAAAGTTTTAATGGATTTTTCTACCAGTTCCTCGAAGGATTCGGTTTCGGCAGCAGCTTCTACTGCTTCTGCGGCAACTTCCGCAATGGTTTCTTTGATTTCTTCACTCATCGTCTGATTGACCTCCTTAATTATCCACGAGGGTGTACTTGCACCCGCCGTGACACCAACACGGTCAGTTGGTGAGAACTTGGTTAAGTCCAGTTCCTGTGCTGATTCGACCATAAATACGCGAGAACAATACTGTCGGCAAATATCTGCCAAACGGAGCGTATTGGCGCTGCCCCGTCCGCCTATCACAATCATAGCATCTGAAACGGAAGATAATTCTGCAGCCTCTTTTTGACGCATTGATGTAGTTAAGCATATTGTATCAAATATTTTTGCGTTCGTAAACAGTGAATTTAATATTTCTCCGCATTTTTCGTAGTTTTTTTTATTACCCGTTGTCTGAGAGACCAGACTGATTGGGTCTTCCCTGCTAATTCCTTCTCTGTTGAGGACTGTAAGCATTTTTTCCGGGTTTTCCGCTACCAAACAGGGGCTGCAGCGGCTGGCTATTCCTTGAACCTCCGGGTGTTCTTCTTCGCCGATAATGAGAACCAGTCGTCCTTCCTGACTTTCCCTGCCTACAATGTCATGTATACGGGATACAAACGGGCAGGTAGCATCAACAATCCGGCAGCCAATGGCATCCAGCCTATTCCGGTCATCAGCGGTAATGCCGTGGGACCGGATTACTGCAACATTTTCGGGTTTGAGCTCTTCCAGGCTATTTACCGGAACTGCGCCCTGGTCTCTAAGCCATTCTACGACGTTGCTGTTATGTATAATCGGGCCAATGGTGCGGCAACCATGATATTTTTTGGCCGTATCCAAGCATAAGTCTACCGCTCTGGTTACTCCAAAACAAAAGCCGGCAGTTTTTGCAGTGGTTAGCTCCATTCAGTCCTCCATATAACGCTTAACCAGTTCATACAAGGCCAGATAGCTCTGCTCCAGTGTATAACCGGTGGTATTTAGAATGACAGCTCCTTCGGCAGGGCGCAACGGTGCCGCGGCCCTGGTGGAGTCGTTATGGTCTCTTTGAATCATATCCTTCAGAACCTCATCAAGGCTGGTACTGACCCCCTTCTGCTGTAGCTCTTCAAAGCGTCGTCTGGCCCGATCCTCCGGGTCTGCAGACAAAAAGATTTTAAGGCCGGCATCAGGCAGTACCACAGTGCCGATATCCCGCCCATCCATGATTACATTACTCTCTCTGGCAATGGACTGCTGCATTTCCAACAAATAACGCCGAACCTGAGGAATAGCCGATACCCGGGAGGCGCTCATGGACACCTCAGGAAGCCGAATCTCACTAGAAACATTCTCACGGTTCAGCAGCATAAGCTGATTGCCATTCGTGTCGTACTCCATATGAATCTGAATCTGCGGAAGAAGCGCTACAATTGCTTCGTCCTCCTCCATGTTTACACCGCTGCGCAGGGCATGCAGGCCAATCGTTCGGTACATGGCACCGGTATCTACATAAATCAGACCAAATTCTCTGGCCAGCATCTTGGAGAGGGTGCTTTTGCCGGCACCGGATGGTCCATCTACAGCAATATTATGTCTCGTCATTGCATTCACCTCATTCAAAATGGCTAGCCGCCGCATAAGCAGTAGCCCAAGCAATCTGAAGATTAAACCCGCCGGTATAACCGTCGCAATTTATAACCTCGCCGGCAAAGTACAGGCCGGGCACCAGCTTACTTTCCATGGTTTTGGGATTAATCTCTCCGCAATCCACACCGCCTGAGGTAATAATGGCCTCAGCAACCGGGCGTGGTCCTTCAATATCCAGGGTAAAGCCCTTCAACAGCTCCAGCAGCCGTCGACGCTGTTGCTTGGTTATGCTGTTCACCTTAGTAGCCGGAGGGATTTCCGACCGCCGTACAATCACAGGAATCATCAGCTTGTTCACTAAACCGCCCAGACAGTTGGAATAATCCCGGTTGGCCTGCTGGCTAAAGTCCCTGAGTAAGCGTGCATCTAAAGTCTTTTCGTCCAGTGCCGGCTTTAGGTCAATGGACAACCGGTAATGCTTATGCTCATAATCCTTCAGGTGGGCACTGGCCGACAGAATCAATGGACCGGATACGCCAAAGTGAGTAAACAACAGCTCTCCGAAATCCTGATAAACAGGCTTTTTTCCACCGTCCGTAATAGTAATAGCAACATTTTTTAAACTTAAGCCCTGCATGTCAGGGCAGTCGTTTCCTGCAATTTCCAAGGGAACCAGCGACGCCTTGGGCTCAATAAGGCTGTGGCCCAGCTTCTGCGCCATGGAATAGCCCGAGCCGTCAGAACCTGTTAAAGGATAGGACATTCCGCCGGTACATAAAAGCACCCGCCGCCCCAGATAGTGGCCCTTGTCCGTCCGAACGCCACTGACCCGGCCTTCCTCAGTCTCAATTTCCTCCGCCTTAGCCTGCAAAAGCTCAACGCCGGCCTTTCGAACTCTTTTGTTCAGGGCGCCGACAATATCACCGGCATGGTCCGATACAGGGAACACGCGACTACCCCTTTCGGTTTTCAGCGGCACTCCCATGGCTTCAAACATAGCCATGACCTTTTCCGGAGAAAAGGCATTCATGGCAGAACAGAGGAACCGTCCACCCGTAGGAATGTTATCAATAACCTCTCTCGGCCTGCAGTTGTTGGTGACATTGCAGCGCCCCTTTCCGGTTATGCGCAGCTTACGGCCGGTTTTCTCATTTCGTTCAATAAGGAGGGTACTAAACCCCTGCTCAGCGGCAAGGGCGGAGGCCAGCAGCCCCGCTGCGCCTCCGCCGATTACTATGACATCATAAATCTGTTTTTTCATATACATCATACTCTGACCACATGGCTTCCAGCCGGGCAAAATCGGTCTGCAGTTCGTTCTCCTGAGCCATGGAGCTGACAGCAACAATTAAAGCGTTAACTAAGCTCAGAGGAGCCACCAGGGAATCGACAAAAGAAACCATGTCACTGCGGGCACACAGAGGGATATCGGCCAGCTTGGCAATAGGTGAATTCTTGTTGTCGGTAATGCCGATTACAGTTGCACAACGGTCCTTGGCATAGCGCATGGCTTTAATCGTACGTTTGGAATATCGGGGAAAGCTGAGGGCCAGCATAACATCCCCTTCACCAATTCGTAGTATCTGTTCAAAAACCTCACTGACAGAGTTTTCGTTCACAACCCGCACATTTTCAAAAAGGAAGTTAAAATAGAACCCCATAAAGCTGGCAATGGCTGCGGAGGAACGAAGCCCGAAAATGTAAATATGCTTGGCATTGACTATGGCGTTGACAGCGGAATTAAAATCCTCGCGGTTGGTTTCGTCCATGGTAATGCGAATCTGCTCAATATCAGAATTAAGAACAGCGGTAAGAATATCCTCATTTTCCAGAAGGCCACGAGCAGCCTCAATGCGTTGTACTGAGGTCAGGCAGTTGCGAATCATGTCCTGCAGGGCTTTGCGCATTTCCGGATAACCGTCATAGCCCAGCTCAGCAGCAAAACGAACAACCGTAGATTCACTGACGCCTACCGTATTGCCCAGCCGGGAAGCCGTCATGAAGGCGGCCTTATCGTAGTTTTCCAGAATAAAGGATGCAATCTTTCGTTGACTTTTTGAGAAGCCTGTACTTTCTTTTTCAATAAGGGCAAGAATATCTTTTTCCATGAGGAACCTCCGGGAAAGCTTCAATAACATTATAAATTTTAATGTCTTTTACCCTATTTTGCAAGGCCTTCTTGCAATTTTTGCATACTTTTCCTGCAAATTGACGCTTCACTTCAGTAGTTTTACCTCATCTTCCGATAACTGACGCCACTTTCCTTTCTTTAAATTGCCTAAGCTTAGACCTGCGTAAGAAATTCGCACCAGACGGGTTACCTTCATACCACAAAGCTCACACATTCGGCGAATCTGTCGGTTACGGCCTTCGGTAAGACGAAATTCCAGCTGAGCTTCCTCTCCCACCTGTTCTGTCAGTGTAACCTTTACCGGCTTCAGGCGATAACCGTCCAGGGTAATGGGTTCCCTCAATCGGCTCAGACCCTCATCTGTATAGCCACTGACTGTAACCTGGTAGATTTTAACCTTAGTCCCGGAAGGATGGGCCAGACGGTTCGCAAGCTCCCCGTCATTGGTTAGAAGCAAAAGCCCCTCCGAATCCATGTCAAGCCGTCCAACAGGATAGACGCGCAAACCACAGCCTAAGGCGAGGTCTGTTACGCTGCGCCGCCCCTTTCCATCTTTTGCGGTGGTTACATAACCCCTCGGCTTATGAAGCATTAACACGACTCGCTCCGGATTTCCCGGTAAGGGCTTGCCATCCACCTCAATGCGGTCAGTATCCGGGTCAGCACTCATACCAAGGCAAGCGGTCTCTCCGTTAACCTTTACTCTTCCCTGCTGTATGATGTCTTCCGCCGCTCTGCGTGAGGCAAGTCCCCGGGCAGACAGAATCTTCTGTAATCGTTCCTGCATGGCTTTTCCTTTCATAAAAAACGGGCACCTCTGCCAAGCAAAGGTGCCCGATAGAATCAGTTATCCGCATTCTCCGCATCTGGCTCAGAATCGGAAGCCGCTACTGCTTTTTTCTTCTTGGCTACCATGTTTTCAACACGGTCAATTACATCGGGAACCATGTCAATCAGCTTATCCAAACCGTCTCCGGGAGGAGGAGCAATATTCATGACGCGAACACTGCCATCCTTGATAACAATCATGGCCACAGGGTTGATTTTAACACCTGCACCGGTAGCACCACCAAAAGGGTCCTGTTTGCCGGCACCGTGCTTTGTCTGAAAGTCTGAGCCACCACCAGCAAAACCGAAGCTGACGTGCGAAACGGGAATCAGGGTGATGCCGTCATCGGTACGGATAGGCTGGCCGATGATAGTATTGGCATCAATCATTTCACGAACCTTTTCCATGGCTGTGTTAATAAAGTCATTTACCGGTTTTCTTTCCATTGTCACTCCGCCTTTCAAAATACAAGTTGGAAGATAGCCTTGAAGTCCAGCCTTAGAACCAAATATACCAACTGCCATACGGCTATGGTAGCCTGTGCTTTCACATATACAGCCTCGGGCTGCCCAATAAAGCAAGGCTCAAAGCTTACATCCCATTTTTTAACTTTCAGATTATTTACAAGCATTGGGCCTAACAAACCCAGACTGCCCCCCATGGCCCCATACTGCATGGCAACCTTATAAGGATCATCCCCTGCCACCGAATAATGCAGGGTAAGCTCATCAATGGACAGAAGATGAAAAAAGCGACCGATGGTATCAAAGACGGTAGGAAGAACATTTAAAACCTTACTCAGAGTACCGCCTTTTTTCTTATTCTTTCCGCTTTCAGCCTTCTTCTCATTGCGCTTTTCCCTTTGGGGCTTTTCTTTCGTTTTTGTTTTTTTTGGTTTTTTCTCCTTCTTGCTGCTCTTGCTCTGCGCCGGCAGCAGCTTCAGGCGGATAGGGCCAAAAATTACGGTAAGCTCAAAGCCCTTTTCAGAATACTCCGCACAGGCTCCGCCCCGTAAAAAGCCAATCACCAACAGTACTGCTATTACAATACCAACTACAATGAGCCAGGTCAAGGGCTTTCTCCTTCTTCTGTGCTCTCAGCTGCTTCCTTTGGAGGCTGAAGGGCAGCTATGGCCTGAATCAGCTTCATCTGACCGTCCTCATCCTCAGGCTCCGTTTCCGGAAGCGGAGGAAGCTCATCTAAAGAAGAGATACCAAAAGTACGCAGAAAGGTACCGGTAGTCCGAAAAAGGGCGGGGCGT
>JAKSQI010000101.1 GCA_024404215.1 Oscillospiraceae bacterium | reverse complement strand
CGGCTGTGACCGACCTGAAGATTAAGTGCCTGGGTACGGTTCTTTCCGATATGACCATGTATGTAGGGGATGTGCTTACCATGACCTATGAAGCCACCCCGGAGCAGGAAGACCCCACCGTAAGCTGGTCTTCCGATAATCAGGATGTTTTCACCATTCTGCAGACCGGCGAAATTACCGGTGTCAGTGCAGGTGAAGCCCACCTGACCCTAACGGTAAACGGTGTTTCCGCCGAATGCCTCATTCGGGTTCGCTCAAAGCCAGCCTAAGTTTCAGCAGGAAGAGCAATGACGCTCCACGTCGGCTCTTCCTGCTTTTTTATGATTTCTCTGAAAAAAGGAAAAAATCTGTCGCTTTAAAGCACTAAATTAAAGATTATTATAAAAATGCGTAAGCATCTACTAGAAAATAAGCAGTCTCTACTATAAAATAAGATTAAGATTATAAGCCATAATAGGCTCTTCAGAAAGGCGGCGAGAATATGTCCCTGGATGTTATCCAAACCATCACCGATGCAGAGAAGCTGGCGCAGGCAGCTAAGGAGGAGGCGGCAGCACAGAGCAAGGCCCTTCTGCGGGAAGCCCGGGAAGCGGGCGAGAATCTGGTGAAGGAGGCCCGCAGCAAAGCGGCGGAGGAAGTGAGAACCCTGCACGCAGCGGCGGAAGCCGAAGGTAAGTCCCATGCCATTGATCTGGCAGAAAAAACCAGAAATCAGAAGGCGGTAATCCGTGCTTCTGCTGAAAAGAAGCTGCAGGAGGCTGCCATTTACATCGCACGGCAGATTGTGGAAAGCAACGCATAACCTATTATTTTGCAACTAACAGAAAGGAGGCGGTAACTTGTCCATTGTTAAGATGAGCCGACTGAAGCTGCTGGGTCTGCGTTCCGAAAGAGATGCCCTGCTGGCCGATTTGCTTAAGCTTGGCTGCGTCGAACTGGAAAGTCCGGCCTTGCCGGAGGAGGCAGAACAATGGCTTGCCCTGACCACCCGGGATGAGGCGGATGACAGCGCCCTTAGGGCGGCAAAGGCCCGGCTCACGTCGGCAATCGCGGCACTGGACCGCTATGCCCCGGCAAAGGGAGGGCTCTTTGCCACCAGACCCCAAATTCCTGCTGGGGAATTTTTCTCAACGGATGATTTGGCACAGCCCCTGGAGGCGGCCGACCGGGTCAGCGCCGCTGAGAATGGAGTAAAGGCTGCAGCGGATTCTTTGGCTGCCCTGCGCAACCAGCAGCAGGCATTGCAGCCCTGGATAGGGCTGGATATTCCTCTGCACATTCAGAAAACGGCTTCCACGGTTCTTATGCTGGGCACCATGCCGGCGGATAAGGATCTGGATTTGGTAAAAAACCGTCTGGATGAGGAAAACTGTGATTACAGCCTGTTGGTGGTCAGTGAAACAGTGGATGCTCGCTTTGTCCGCTGGCTGGTCTATCAGGACGACCAGGAAACGGCCTGGTCAATTCTCCGACAGGAAGGCTTTGCAGAAGTAACCCTGCCTAAGGGCGAGGGCTATGTCAAGGATGTACTGGCGTCCCTTGCCGGAGAGCTGGAGGCCGCTCAGGCCAAGCTGTCTGAGGCAGAGGCCGCTGTGGCGGCACTGGCCCCCTGCCGGGAGGAGCTGCAGCTGGCTTGGGACCGGGTGGCTCAGCAGGAGGCACGACAGGCAGCCCGCAATGAGCTGCTGCTGACGGAAAGCTCCTTCTACACCGAGGGCTGGATTCCTACGGAAGCCCTGCCTGGCCTGGAGCAGCTGCTGAAAAGCTACAATGTCGGCTGGGAGGCGGAGGAGGTTCCCTTTGAGGAGAGCGACACGGTTCCTGTCAAGCTGAAAAACAACCGGGTGACGGAATCCATGAACATGGTCACCAACATGTACAGCCTGCCCAAGTACGGCACCATAGACCCCAACCCCCTGATGTTCCCCTTCTTTGTGCTTTTCTACGGCATGATGATGGCGGACATGGCCTACGGCCTTCTCATGTTCCTGGCCGGTGTTTTCATAATCAAAAAGCTTAAGCCCCGAGAGGGAATGCGGAATCTGGCCGGCGTGGGAATCTGGTGCGGTATCTCAACCTTTATTTTCGGTGCCCTGACCGGTGGCTTCTTTGGCGACTTTATTCCTTGTGTAGCCCGGATGATTAATCCCAATACCACTCTGACGGCACTGCCCAGTCTCTTCACACCTCTCAGCGATACTCTGATGATTCTGATTGCTTCGCTGGTTTTGGGCGTCATGCAGATTATTACCGGCATGGTGGTCAGCATTGTGTATAAAACCAAGCACAAGGATTTTGTGGATGCCCTCTTTGATGAAATCACCTGGTGGGTGATTCTTGCCGGTGTTGCTTTGGCGGTCATGGGCAAGGGCAATGTGTCCGGCGTTCCGGTCTGCCTGGTTGTAGGTATTCTGATGCTGGTCTTCGGCGGCACCCGCAAGGCCAAGGGCTTCGGCAAGGTAACCAGTCTGGTTGGATTGATTTACAACGGCGTAACCGGCTATTTCAGTGATATCCTTTCCTATGCTCGTATTATGGCCCTGATGCTGGCCGGCAGCGTTATTGCTCAGGTTTTCAACACCTTGGGGACCGTAACCGGCAATGTGGTAGCCTTCGTCATCATTTCTCTGGTCGGTAACCTGCTGAATCTGGTGCTGAATCTGCTGGGCTGCTATGTTCATGACCTGCGCTTGCAGTGTCTGGAATTCTTTAACCGCTTCTATCACGAAGGCGGACGGGCCTTTAAACCCTTACAGGCGAATACAAATTATGTAGATATAATCAATTCTAAGGAGGAAATGTAACATGTACGGTATTTTTCTTGCATTTTTGGGAGCTGCTTTGGCAGTAGGTCTAAGCTGTGTTGGTTCCGCTAAGGGCACCGGTATCGTAGGTGAATCCGCTGCCGGTCTGCTGTGTGAATATCCTGAGCACTTCTCCAAGTGCCTGATTCTTCAGGTTCTTCCCGGTACTCAGGGCCTCTATGGTCTGGTTGTCTGGTTCTTTGCCCTCTTCACCATGGGTGCTTTTTCCGGCGGCATTGACCTCAACATGACTGCTGCTGCCGGCGCCCGCATCTTTGCCGCCTGCATGCCCATGGCTTTGGGTGGTCTGCTGTCTGCCATTGCTCAGGGTCGTGTTGCTGCTGCTTCTGTTAATGTCATTGCCAAGAAGCCCAATGACTGGTCCAAGGGCATCATCATGTGCGGTATTGTTGAGTTCTACGCCATTCTGTCCCTGCTGGCTTCCATCCTGCTGATCATGAATGCCCTTTAAGAGAGAGGCTCAACCATGAACGGGATTGAAAAAATTACAGCCCGTATTCAGGCCGATGCCGACGCAGCCAAGGCTGCCCTGCTGAAAAAAGCAGAGCAGGAAGCTGACGCCCTTCTGGATGAATACAGGCAAAAGGCCCGGGCGGAGTATGAAACGCTCCGCACCGAAGGGGAGCTGGCTGCCAAAAGCCAGAAGGAGCAGCTGATTTCGGCTGCCCGTCTGGAGGTTAACAAGCAGCTGCTGCAGACTCGGCAGGAGCTTATGGCTCAGGCCTTTGAAAAGGCAACGGAGGAACTGCGGGCCCTTCCGGCTGACCGCTACCTGTTGCTGCTAACCCGGCTGGCGGTGTCTGCCAGCCGTACCGGCAAGGAAGAACTGATTTTCAACGAAGCGGACCGTGCCCGTTATGGGGAGCAGGCGGTGGCTTCTGCCAATGCAGCGCTGGCTGCAACAGGCAAGCCTGCCGGGCTGACCCTGTCTGACAGCACGCGCCCTCTGGATGGAGGGCTGGTGCTGAAGGATGGCAGGATTGAAGTAAACTGCAGTTTGTCTTCTCTCATTGATACCAGACGGGACGAGCTGGCGGTTGAGGTCTCCCGGATTCTCTTCCGCTGAACTCCGGCAAGGAGGTAACCCCATTGGCTAAGAAAAAAACAAAGGACCAGGATTATCTCTTCCTGTCCTCCTATATTCACGCCCGGGAAACTCATCTTCTCTCCAAAAGCGATTTGGAACGCATGATTTCGGCTCCTTCCAAAATTGAGGTGGGCCGTGTGCTGGAGGAGGCGGGCTACGAGGGTGTTGTCGGGGCCGGCATCCGCACTCTGGAGCAAAAGCTGGCGGAAAACCGCCTGGCCTTTTACCAGGAGCTGCAGACCTTTGCCCCGGACCCGGAGGTGCTGGATATCTTCCGGGCTAAGTACGATTATCACAACGCCAAAGCCATTATCAAAAGCATTGCACAGGGCAAAGCCCATACCGGCAGCCTGACAGAGCTGGGCCGAATTCCCAGTAAGGAGCTGGTTGAGGCCATTGTCCGCGATGAGATTTCTCACCTGCCTGATGAACTGGCCCGTGCCATTGCTGATGCCAGGGAGAGACTGGCTCAGACCCAAAACCCCCAAACCACGGACTTGATTCTCGACCGGGCCTATTTCCGCGAGATACTCTCTCTGGCGGAAGCCTCCGGCTGCAGCTATGCCATTGGCTATGTCAAGCTGCTGGCGGATGTAACCAACCTGCGGACTACCGTCCGTATTCGCCGTCAGCGGAAGCCGGACCATCTGCTGGAAACCGTTTTTATCCCCGGCGGTGAGGTTAAGGCGGAGACGGCGGTCAAGGGTGTCATTGCCGGTCTGCCCATGGAGGAAATCTTTACGGCACCCCGCCTGCGGGAGGCAGCAGAGGCAGGAACAGAGGCCCTGAAGGGCGGACGGATTACCGAGTTTGAGCGCCGGCTGGACAATGTCATGAACGTCTTCTGCAAGGAAGCCGGACGAGACAGCTTTGGCCCCGGTGTTCTGGTAGGCTACCTGCATTATCTGGAAAATGAGGCGGCAGCAGTCCGCATCGTAGTAACCAGCCGCAAGGCCGGCCTGCGGGGCGACAGCATCCGGGAAAGGCTGCGTGATTTGTAATGGCATTGGAATACAAAATTGGTGTCATCGGTGACTTGATTACCGTGAACGGCTTTAAAGCCCTGGGCCTGGATGCCTACAGCTGCGTTACGGTGGATAATGCCCGCCGTGCCCTGAAAACCATGGTGCAGGAAAACTATGCCATCGTTTATATTACCGAACAGCTGGCTCAGCAGATGCCGGCAGATATTGCCCGCTATAAGGACAGTGTAACTCCTGCGGTTATTCTGATTCCCAGCAGCGAGGGCAGCCTTGGCCTGGGCCAGACGGCCCTGCGCGAGGCGGTTGAGCGCGCCGTTGGCGGCTCAGACATTGTGTAAAGCACCGCCTTGCGGTGAAGACAATTCCAACGAAAGGAATGAAACTCAGACATGAGCGGAAAAGTAATCAAAGTATCCGGACCGCTGGTTGTGGCAGATGGCCTGGCCGATGCCAACATGGCCGATGTGGTTCGTATTGGCGAACAGCGCCTGATTGGCGAAATCCTGAACATGACCGGCGACAGCGCCTCCATTCAGGTATATGAAGAAACCTCCGGCCTTGGTCCCGGTGCCGTGGTGGAAACCACCGGCGCCCCCCTGTCCGTAGAGCTGGGCCCCGGTCTTATTGAAAGCATTTATGACGGCATTCAGCGCCCTCTGGATAAAATCATGGAGATTGCCGGCAGCAACATCACCCGTGGTGTTGAGGTTCCCGGTCTGGACCGGGAGAAGGTATGGGAGTTTACTCCTGAGGCCTCAGTAGGGGATTATGTCCGTCCCGGCGATGTTTTGGGTACGGTACCTGAGACCCCTGTTGTTAAGCACAAGATTATGGTTCCCCCCGGTATCAGCGGCACGGTTAAGGAAATTAAGGCCGGCGGCTTTACCGTAACCGAGGTTGTTGCAACACTGGAAAAGAACGACGGCAGCACCGTTGACCTGACCATGATGCAGAAGTGGCCTGTTCGTATCAGCCGCCCTTATGTGCAGAAGTATAACCCCATAAAGCCCCTGTCCAGCGGTCAGCGAATCATTGATACCATGTTCCCCCTGGCCAAGGGAGGCACAGCAGCCGTTCCCGGCCCCTTCGGCAGCGGCAAAACCGTTATCCAGCACCAGC
>JAKSQI010000100.1 GCA_024404215.1 Oscillospiraceae bacterium | reverse complement strand
GCCGGCATTGAGCCGGCGCCCTCAAGCCTTTTTACGGACTGTGGGGGCATAATAAGCACGATAGGTATAACCGGAGGTTCCCAAACCCGGTCTTTTTCTTGTTTTTCCGTCTTCCTGCTGATACAATACAGACATAAAAGAAGTAAGGAGACCGGTAATGAAAGCTTTCCGCATGGCGCATCCCGTTTTGTCGGCCTATCTGTGCATTGTATTAGGGACAGGCTTGCTGGGGGCCAGTATTCAGTATATTTTTGACCCGATTGGATTGGTAACCGGCGGCTTTTCCGGTTTGGCTATTGTTATTAAGGCTCTTACCGGAGCTTGGATTCCGGGCGGTATACCTCTGTGGGCAACTAACCTTGCATTGAATATTCCGGTCTTTGTCCTGGCGTACCTGCTGCTGGGACGGAATTTTATCGGACGCACCCTGTTTGGAACGGTGATGCTGTCCGCTTGGCTGGCGTTTCTTCCCCCCTTGTCCTTACTGCCGGAGGATTATCTGTTATCGGCCATATTCGGTGGTGTATTTGCCGGAGGTGGAATCGGGCTGGTCTTTTTGGGCAATGCAACTACCGGAGGAACCGATTTAGTGGCTGCTTTGATTCATAAAGGCCTGCGGCATTATTCTCTGGCACAGATTATGCAGGTTCTGGACGGGGCCATTGTTATTGTCGGACTGGCAGTGTTTGGTTTACGCCCTGCCATGTATGCCCTAATTGCCATTTTTGTAGCTACCAAAGTAACGGATGCCCTGCTGGAGGGTTTGAAATTCAGCAAAGCGGCCTATATTATTTCGGAGAAATCGGAAGCTATTGCAGAAGCTATCATGGGACAATTGGACCGAGGTGTTACCGGCTTGCCTGTGGTTGGTATGTATACCCAGAAAAGCCGCCGGATGCTGTACTGTGTAGTATCCCAAAAGGAAATCGTCCGCGTAAAGGACATTGTGGAAGAGTTGGACCGAAATGCATTTGTTATTGTGTCTGACGTGCGTGAGGTGCTGGGTGAGGGATTCCAGCCCTACAGCGGAAGCTGAAAAGGAAGAGACTCCATGAAGAAAAAATGGATAGCCCTGGTTTTGTGTTTCGGGTTAATGATGACGATTTTGCCGCCACCCGCAGAGGCTGCTGCTGTCTATGACTATTCTCTTTTGAATTGCCGCAGCTGGGGGGCAAACCTCGCCTATGCGGATTACATGAACAAGGCCATGCGCTATTATATTGAAAACAACAGCAGTCTGCGCAGCAGCCTGAACAGCGGCAATACCCTTGTATTTGCTTTTGAAGGGGGCAGTGCAAAGGCTTCCCCTAAATACAATGACCCCAAAAAAGCCATTCGCACGGCGGCATTGCTACTGGTGGTTAAGCTGGTGAATGGTCAGCCCAAGGTGGTATTCAGCAACGATGAATCCAATACCTTTCCGGACATGCCCACGGAATACAGCAACAACTGTGTGGCAGGGGGCACGTATTTCAGCACGTTCTGGTGTTTCCAAAATGGCTACGGACCCGGAACCATGAAGGATGGTATGTACAGCTACAGCAAATACTACCCCTATAAAGAGCATTATGCGCTGAAGATTGCATCCTCCGGTACCCATTCGGTGTATATCAATCCCAAGAGCTCGTCCTCCACCGGTTATGTGGACCGCAGCGATGTCACGGGGCTTTATGTCCATTATCGCCTGACCGGTGTTGTGGATACTTCCGCCAATCAGCGACGCTACTCCATGGGCTGTGTCAATGTGGGGCAGACGGTAGACAGCAGCCAGGGCAAGGACGTGGACACCTTCGTTTCCTACTGCAGCTCCAACGGCTATTTTGTATTGGACCGTCAGCTGTATCTGGATGAGATGACGGAAATCTACAGCAACAACGGCTATAAGCACGCCAAGGATATTTTGAACTGCATTACGGCCTGGTCTTCCTCCTGTGCCAAGGGCATGGGTTCTCTGGGGGATGTGGACGGCAATGGATACATTAATCTGGCAGATGTCAGTCTGCTCTACCGTATGAGCTCCGGCCAAGCCAGTGCCAGTGCTGCAGGACGCTTTCAACGGGGAGACATGAATAAGGACGGCTCCATCACCCTGAAGGATGTGGCCGAGCTTTTTAATCGCTGCTGCGGAGAATAGGCTCCCGCTACTGGACAATCGTCAACAATATGATACAATAACAACATAATTAAAAATAAAGGAGAGATCCCTATGTCTTTGGTTAAGAATCCGATTGAATCCATGGAAGAGGCCTATTGCCTGAAGGGCAAGAATGCCATTGTTACCGGCGGCAACCGGGGTATCGGCTATGGCATTGCCAGTGCCTTTGCCCAGCAGGGTGCCAATGTTGCCATTTTCTGCCGCAACAAGGAAAGCGGTGAGGCTGCTGCAGCCGAGTTTGCCGAGAAGTACGAGGGTAAGTTTGCCTTTTATCAGTGCGATATCTCTAGCATGGAGCAGTGCCGCAACGCCGTGGCTGACATGGTTCACGATTTTGGCGGGGTAGACATTTTGGTTAACAACGCCGGTGTTGCTGTTGCCGGTGAGGTACTTGACATGGATGAGGACCTCAGCGATTGGTTCCACTGCATTGATATTGACCTGAATGGTGCCATGCGCATGTGCTATGTCGTGGGCAAATACATGCGGGATGCCGGCAAAGGCGGTAAGGTGATCAATATTACCTCCAATTCCGGTTCTATTATCAACAAGCCCATGACCTTTGCACCCTATCATGCGGCCAAGGCAGCTTTAAACCACCTGACCCGTGACCTGGCTGTTGAATGGGGTAAGTACGGCATCAACGTGAATGCCATTGCCCCCGGCTATACCTTTACTGACATCGCGGCCAAGATGCCCCGGGAACCCTATGAGGGACGCATTGAGAAGGTTCGCATGGGCCCCTCCGGCCAGACCATTGAGCTGGGTGCTCTGGCTGTTTTCCTGGCCAGCGAAGCCAGCAACATTGTCACTGGAACCATCGTAACCGCTGACGGCGGCTACTCTCTGGCTGTATGAAAATAGCATTGTTGGAGCCTATTGGCATTTCTAAAGAGGCTTTAGGCCGCCTGTCTGCCGGACTAAAGGAGCGGGGGCATGAGTTTGTGGCATACGATGCCAAAACAACCGACCCTGAGGAGCTGATTGCCCGCAGTGCAGGCTGTCAGGTAGTTATGATTGCCAACAACCCTTATCCGGAAGCGGTTGTCAGAGCCTGTCCGGATTTAAAGCTGCTGGACATTGCCTTTACCGGCATTGACCATGTGGCTCAGGATGCCCTGAAGGAGCAGGGGGTTACCATCTGTAATGCTGCCGGCTATTCCGATGAAACGGTTGCGGAGCTGGCCATTGGCATGGCCATTGATGCCCTGCGCAATGTGGCCAAGGCTAACGACCTTGTCCGTAAGGGAGGAACCAGTGCCGGCATCGGTGGACGTGAAATCTGTGGGCGCACGGTTGGCATCGTTGGCCTGGGCCGTATCGGCCTGCGTACGGCGCAGCTTTTCCAAGCCTTTGGTGCCAAGGTAATTGCCTGCAATCGCAGCCAGAATCCCAAGGCCTTGGAGATGGGCATTGAATACAAGAGCTTGGACGAGGTGCTGAGCCAAAGCGACATCATAAGTCTGCACCTGCCGAATAACAAGGAAACCCGAGGCTTTATCAGCCGGGAAAAGATAGCCCTTATGAAACCGGATGCGGTTTTCATTAACTGTGCCCGTGGCCCCATTGTAGATAATGCCGCCTTGGCCGATGCTCTCAACGAGGATAAGCTGGGCTTTGCCTGCGCCGATGTGTTTGACATGGAGCCTCCGCTGCCGGAGGATTATCCCTTGCTTCACGCCAAAAATACGCTGCTGACGCCCCATCAGGCCTTTATCTCCGAGGAGAGCATGCTGCGTCGGGCAGAAATTGTGTTCAACAATGTGTATGCCTGGCTGGACGATAAGCCCATTAATGTATGCAAATAAAAAAGGACCGCAGCTATGCTGCGGTTCTTTTTTGTCCTTTTATAGATAAGCTGCGGATTACTCAATACCCAGCATTTCGCAGAAGGAGGAAATGTAGATCTGGCCGGCATTGACTACGTCTTCAATATCAACGTTCTCATTGTAGGAGTGAATGCCTTCCGTGTTGGAGGGGCCATACTGGATGGTGGGAATGCCAAGCTTACGATACTCCCGGGCGTCGGAGGAAGCCCACTGGTAAGCGGGAACCACTTCAATGCCCCACTGGGCTTCCGCATTTCTCTTTATGGTCTGTACGATAGTGGCATACTCATCGGTGGCATTGCCCTCGCTTTTCCAGTTGCACTCATAGGAAATGCCGTCCAGACCGCTTTCGGCAATGATTTTATCCAGCATATCCGTAATTTCCTCGTGTACAACACCGATGGGAAGACGGACGTCTACGATGGCTTCGCAGTAGTCGGGAACCATGTTGGGGCGTGTGCCGCCGGAAATAATGCCAACATTGGCAGATACATGACGGATTACTTCACCAACACCCTCTTCGCCCACCTTGGCATCGGCCTGACGGATGGAATTCATCAAAGCATGCTGTTGGCTTTCGGTAAAGTGGCCTTCAATGGTGGTGAGAAGCTGAAGCTTATCCAGAATTTTGGACAGCTTGATGATGGCATTATCGCCCTTGAAGCCGCCAAGAGAGCCATGGGCAGATTTGCCTACGGCCTTCATAAGCAGGTTCAGGCCGCCCTTTTGGCCAATCTCAATATTGTTGCAGGAGGTGGGCTCAGCAACCAGACAGGCATCGGCCTTATCGGCATAACCATTCTCGCAGAGCCATTTGGTGCCGTAGGTGCCGCCGGATTCCTCGTCGGAAACAATATGCAGGCGGATATTACCCTTCAGCTCGGCACCGGACTCCTTAAGAAGCTTCATGGCATAGAGCACACCGGCTACACCGGCCTTCATGTCGGAGGTGCCGCGGCCGAGAATCAGCTTATCGGTTACCGTTCCGCAGTAAGGGTCGTACTTCCACTGGCTACGGTCGCCGGCGGGAACCACATCTACGTGGCCGTTGAGAATCAAACTGAAGCCTTCGTCAGAGCCCATTTTGGCAACGACGCAGGGAAAATCGGGGTTGCAGCCAACCTCTTCATGTTCAATGCCGGCCTTGGTCAGATAGGCTTTCACATAATCAATGACCTCCCGCTGGGTGCCGGTGGGGTTCTCACTGGGGATTTGAATCAGCTCAGAAACCAGCTGAACCAGTTCCGCACTGCGGGCCTTAGCCATGGCCTGAATTTCGGATTTTGTCATAAATATCGAACCTTCTTTTCTGCTTTGGAATGAATTACTCATAGAGGAAGCAGGCTACCTGATGACCGGCGCCGGCCTCCTTCAAAGAGGGGCATTCGGTTTTGCATCGCTCCATGCAGTTGGGGCAGCGGCCGGCCAGAGGGCAGCCAACCTGATCACCGATGGGGCTGGGAATTTCTCCGGTCAGAATAATGCGTTCCTTTTTGTCAAAGGGGGATTCAGGTGGAATAGCGGACAGCAAAGCCTTTGTGTAGGGATGCAGGGGATTTTCATAAATCTGAGCTGCCTCACAGATTTCCACAATGCGCCCTAAATACATGATGGCAATGCGGTCTGAAATATGCTTAATAACACCCAAATCGTGGGAAATGAAAATATAGGTCAGGTTATGCTGCTTCTGAAGGCGGTTAAACAGGTTCAGAACCTGAGCTTGAATGGAAACATCCAGTGCAGAAACCGGTTCATCACAGACTATGATGCGGGGATTCAAAGCCAAAGCCCGGGCAACATTGATGCGCTGGCGCTGACCGCCGGAAAACTCGTGGGGGAAGCGATTCATATGCTGGATATCCAGACCAACCTCCTGCAGCAGGGAAAGCACGCGCTGCTGGCGCTCCTTGGGGTCGGTAATGATTTTATGAACCTTCAGAGGTTCACCAATCAGGTTTTCACAGGTGATGCGGGGGTCCAGAGAAGAGTAGGGATCCTGGAAGACCATCTGAATGTTTTTCTTGATATCAATAAGC
>JAKSQI010000010.1 GCA_024404215.1 Oscillospiraceae bacterium | reverse complement strand
TCATGTCAAAGCCCTTGGTAAAGATGGACTGAACCTCGTCACCCTCATTTTTACGCATCAGGCCGTGATCTACAAAAACGCAGGTCAGCTGCTTTCCAACCGCCTTGGACAGCAGAGCAGCGGCAACGGAGGAATCCACACCGCCGGACAGGCCCAAAATGACCTTCTTATCACCAATCTGCTGCCGCAGTTCAGCCACAGCTGATTCCACGAAGGACTCCATCTGCCAGTCGCCAACACAGCCGCAGGCATTTATCACGAAATTGCGCAGCATCTTCTTGCCCTCACGGGTATGAAGAACCTCAGGGTGGAACTGAGTGGCATAGAGCTTTCGCTCCTCGCAGGACATAGCCGCCACCGGGCAAACCGGAGTATGGGCGGTAATCTCAAAGCCCTCCGGAACCTGAGAAATGTAGTCGGTATGGCTCATCCATACTACAGTTTGATCCTCAACATCGGAAAAAATGCAATCTTTCCGATCCACGGTTATCTCCGTGTGGCCGTATTCACTGACCGGGGCCGTTTCAACCCTTCCTCCCAAAGACCAGGCCATCAGCTGAGAACCATAGCAGATTCCCAAAATGGGAATTCCCAGTTCAAAGATGCGCTTGTCATAGTGGGGGGATTCCATGTCGTATACGCTGTTAGGGCCACCGGTGAAGATGATACCCTTGGGATTCTGGGCAATCAGCTCTTCCATAGGAGTAGTATAGGAGACGACCTCACAGTAAACGTTACATTCGCGGACACGGCGGGCAATCAGCTGGTTATACTGGCCGCCAAAGTCCAGAACTAGGATTTTTTCCATTCTGTTTCCTCCTGTTATCTCTCTTATCCCAATGCCCCCATCCATAAGACGAAGGCAAAGGCTTTTTATACGTTGATTTCCGCGTTGCCGGCAGCGGTATCACCAATCATGGGCTGCAGCTCAGCAACCAGGCGCTCAACCTGTTCGGCACAGCGGCCGGTATACAGTGTGGGCTCCAAAACGGCTTCCAGCTCTTCCAGGGTCATGCCAAACTCGGGACGGGTGGCCAGAATCTCCATCAGGTTACAGGGCTTGCCCTGCTTCATGTTGGCAGTTGCCTCCATGGAACAGGTGCGGATAACCTCGTGGAGTTCCTGACGGTTGCCGCCGCGCTTAACAGCCTCCATCATCAGATTCTCTGTCGCAATAAAGGGCAGGTACTCCCGAACGGTGGCCTCAACAATCTTTTCATTGACAACCAAACCGGAAGTGACGTTCTGGGCCAGCCGCAGAATGGCATCGGCGCAGAGGAAGCCCTCCGGCATGGAGATACGGCGGTTGGCGGAATCATCCAGCGTACGCTCCATCCACTGAACGGAGGCCGTCATGGGGGCGTTCATGGCATCTGCCATCAGGTAGCGGGCCAGAGAGCAAATACGTTCACTGCGCATGGGATTGCGCTTATAGGGCATGGCTGAGGAACCAATCTGATTCTTTTCAAAGGGCTCTTCCATCTGGCGGTCATGCTGCAGCAGGCGAATATCATTGGCCATGCGATAGCAGCTTTGGGCAATGGAGGAAAGAACATTCAGGATACGGCTGTCTGCCTTGCGGGGATAGGTCTGGCCGGAAACAGCAAAGGTGCGGTCAAAACCAAACTCAGCGCAGATTTGACGGTTCATCTCATCAATTTTGGCGGTATCGCCTTCAAACAGCTCCATAAAGCTGGCCTCGGTTCCGGTGGTTCCTCGGCAGCCAAGAAGCTTCAAGGTACCAATAACAAAGTCCAGCTCCTCAAGGTCAGCAGCCAAATCCTGCAGCCAAAGGCTGGCGCGCTTACCAACCGTAACCAGCTGAGCGGGCTGATAATGGGTATAACCCAAGGTAGGCATGGCACGGTATTCCATGGCAAAATCGGCCAGATTCTTCATGACGCTCTTGAGCTCGTTGCGGATATAAACCAAAGCATCCCGGTAAAGAATCATGTCTGCATTGTCGGTAACATAGCAGCTGGTGGCGCCCAGGTGAATGATGCCGGCAGCAGAAGGGGCCACCAGACCATAGGTGTATACATGGGCCATAACATCGTGGCGAACTTCCTTCTCCCGCTTGGCAGCAATCTCAAAGTCAATGTCCGTGATGTGCTGCTCCAGCTCGGCTACCTGCTCAGCGGTAACATTCAGCCCCAGCTTATGTTCGGCACGGGCCAAAGCAATCCACAGGCGGCGCCAGGTTTCAATTCTCTTCTGTGCCGAGAACAGCTCCAGCATGTAGTCGGACGCATAGCGGGAAGACAGGGGGGATTCATAAACATTTTTCATGGATGATAAACTCCTCAACATTCAATATAAGCATCAAATCTTTTACGGACGAATAAAAATGGTATTTGAGTTAGTATTATATCACACCCCCAACTGTTTGTGGACAGGAAAATAAAAAAAAGCCCTATGGCAGACAAATTTTCCGGCATGCGGTATGTTCAAAAACAGTCTTCCCCTGACCTGCTCCTCGTATCCGTTGCTTGAGAGGCAAAAAGGAGTTTATTTTCACATTCAGAGTGCTATAATACAGATGAGCTTTCACTCACAGAAATATGTTTCGGAGGATAGACCATGACAAGAGAAGAAATTATTGACTTGTGCGGTAAAACGGCCCGCGAAGCTCAGATTCGTGACGATGTATGCTCCCGCAGCACCCTGCTTGGCCTAAAGGCTTACTTTGACTGGATTCCCGACGAATTAATCCGCGCTTCCATGAACCTATGCGGAGGCGCAGGGGGCAGCAGCGGCACCTGCGGCACCTACACCTGCGGTCTGCTTGCCGTTGGTTTGAAGTACAACGTACCTCTGGCCGATGAACTCAAAAATCCCGACCTGCAGGATATTAACGCAGGAATGTTCAACAAATTTCGTGACACCTATCTGGAAGCCATGGGAACTACCATGTGCCCCGAATTCCAGAAGCAGGTATTTGGCCGCAGCTATATTTTCACCAACCCCGCTGACTGCGAGGAATACTGGAAAATTGAGGACCACGCCGAAAAATGCGCCGATGTGGTTGAGCGTGCAACTCGCGTTGCCGCAGCTTTCCTGCTGGACAACGAAAAACCCGAATAAGCACGGAGGTCCCCTATGAGAATTTTAGTAATTGGCGGTGTAGCCGCCGGTGCCAGCGCCGCCACCAAGGCACGACGCACCAACGAAGACGCTGAAATCGTTCTGTTTGAAAAGGGCAATTACGTATCCTTCGCTAACTGCGGCCTGCCCTATTATATCGGCGGCGTGATTGAAGACCGGGATGAGCTGCTGTTGGTAACCCCCGAGCTGTTTAAAGAGCGCTTTAACATTGATGTCCGCATCAACCATGAGGTGACGGATATTGACTCCGCCGCCAAGACCATCACCGTAAGAAACGCCGAGGGTGAATCCGCCGAGGCCTACGACAAGCTGATTATTGCCACGGGAGGTAAGCCGGTAGCTCTGCCCATCAAAGGCATTGACAGCGACGGTGTTTACCACGTGTTCACCGTCCCCGATGCCGACGCCATCGTGTCCAAGCTGGAGCTTGGCATGAAGCGGGCAGTTGTAGTAGGCGGAGGCTTTATTGGTCTGGAAAGTGCCGAAAACCTGAGGGCGAAGGGGCTGGAAGTTACCGTAATTGAAAAGCTGCCTCAGGTTATGAGTAACATGGACCCTGAATTCTCCGATGTTTTAATTGGTGAACTGAATGACAAGGGCATTCAGGTGCTCACCGGCCTTGGCGTATCTGAAATCACCGGGGAAGGCAAAGCTGACGGTGTCATTTTGGATAACGGAGCCCGTCTGGAAGCCGACATGGTCATTATGGCCGCCGGCGTTCGGGGCAGTACAGAGCTGGCCGAAAAGGCCGGATGCCGGCTGGGTGAAACCGGCGGTGTCTGGACCGACGGCAACATGCGCACCAGTGTTTCGGATATCTACGCCGCCGGAGACATGGTAGAAAGCGTTAACATGCTCACCGGAAAAAAGGTCCGCATTCCTCTGGCAGGCAGCGCCAACAAGCAGGGTCGTGTTGCCGGCGCCAACGCCGCCGGAGGCAACATGCAGTTTAAGGGCGTTTTGGGAACCGCCATTATTAAGGTGGGCGAGCTGACCGCTGCCCGTACCGGTCTCAACGCCAGAGAAGCCGCCCAGCAGGGCCGTGCCTCTGCATCCCTTTATGCTCCCGGCTTCAGCAACGCCACCTACTACCCCGATGCAGAGCCCATGATTATTAAACTGACGGTTGAAAAGCAGTCCGGCCTGCTGCTGGGGGCCCAGGCCATTGGCCGCAAGGGCGTAGACAAGCGCATCGATGTTTTGGCCACTGCTCTGTATTCGCACCTCAGCGTCTTTGATTTGGAAAACCTGGACCTGGCCTATGCGCCCCCCTTCTCATCCGCTAAGGACCCTGTTATCATGGGCGGCATGATTGCTGCCAACATGATTCGCGGCGAACTGGACTATTGCCTGCCTCAGGATATTCCTGCCCTGCTGGCCCGGCCCAGCACCGTGGTTTTGGATGTCCGTACCGAAGAGGAGTGGGAGGACGGCCATATTGAGGGTGCCATTCTGCTGCCTGTAGATGAGCTCCGCAGCCGCTATGCCGAACTGGATCCTGCCAAGGAATATGCTGTATACTGCGGCGTAGGCTATCGGGCCTACAACGCCTGCCTCTTCCTCAAGGCGAAGGGCTACCGGGTGAAAAACATCAGCGGCGGCATGCGTGCCATTAACATGAGCGTATAAGATTTCCATAACAAATACCCCTTCCGATTTTTTAAATAATATCGGAAGGGGTATTTTCATGCTTTTCTCTTTACAGCCGACGGATGCGCTCCATGGCCTCTGCGGTGGCTGCGTGGTCGCCAAAAGCTGTCAGGCGGAAGTAACCCTCACCATGGGGGCCGAAGCCAACACCGGGAGTTCCCACTACGTTGGCCTTAGTCAGCAGATGGTCGAAGAATTCCCAGCTTCCCATACCGTCCGGGGTTTTCAGCCAGATGTAGGGAGCGTTGACACCGCCGGAGACGGAATAACCGGCTGCCTTCAGACCGGCCAGGATAGAGGCAGCATTGGTCATATAGTAATCAACCAGCTGACGAACCTCCTTCTGCCCCTGTTCTGAGTAGACGGCCTCACCGGCACGCTGAACAATATAGGGGGCACCGTTGTACTTGGTTCCGTGGCGGCGTGCCCACAGGCTGCGAATTTCCACACCATCCCGGATCAGGTCCGACGGAATAACCGTATAACCCAGACGAAGTCCGGTAAAGCCGGCATTCTTGGAGAAGGAATGCAGCTCAATGGCACAGGTGCGGGCGCCTTCACACTCATAAATGGAGTGGGGAACCTCATCCTCGGCAATATAAGCCTCGTATGCAGCATCATAGATAATGACGCAGCCGTTGCGGTTCGCATAATCCACCCACTCCTGCAAGGCCGACTTGGTAATGGCAGCACCGGTGGGGTTGTTGGGGAAGCAAAGATAAATCAAATCAGGTACCTCAGCAGGCAGCTCCGGGGCAAAACCGTTTTCTGCCGTGCAGGGCATGTAGATTACACCATCCCACAGGCCGCGAGCTTCGTCAAAGCTACCAGCCCGGCCTCCCATGATATTAGTGTCCACATATACCGGATAAACCGGGTCGCACACTGCAATGCGATTATCCCTTCCGAAGATTTCCTGAATGTTGCCGGAGTCACTTTTGGCACCGTCGGACACAAAGATTTCGTCCGGACGGATATCACAGCCTCTGGCCTGATAGTCCTTCTCAGCAATGGCATTGCGCAGGAAGTCGTAGCCTAAATCCGGCGCATAGCCCCGGAAGGTTGCCGCCGATGCCTGCTCATCCACAGCCTTGTGTAATGCCTCAATGACCGAGGTGGGCAGGGGCTGCGTGACATCGCCGATGCCCAGGCGGATGATTTTTTTATCCGGATTGGCAGCAGAATAGGCTGCCACCCGCTTGGCAATTTCAGAAAACAGATAGCTGCCTCTCAAATTTAAGTAATCGTGGTTTACGGTAACCATAGTGATTCCTCCCAGAAAGATTCGTTGATTTGACCATCAGGGCTTTCAGCGTTCGTCATCTTCGGTGATGGTCGCCACCGTCATGGTCAGCTCCTCCAGGGTATCCAGCAGAACGCGGACGGTGTCCAGGGATGTAAACATGCTGACGCCGTTTTCTACTGCGCACTGGCGAATGGCCACGCCGTCCTCATAGTGTACACCTGATAGAATAGCACGGGTGTCAATAACGTAGCTAACATAGCCGCTGCGCAAGGTCTCCAGAATTTCTGTGCTGCCTTCGCTGAGCTTGCGGCGCAGGCGGGTTCGGATGCCGTGCTCCTTCAGATACACGGCAGTACCTACTGTAGCCTCAATGTTAAAGCCCATGTCATAAAAACGCTGAATCAAGGGCAAGGCCTCGTCCTTATCCTCATCGGCCAATGTGACCACTACAGTACCATAATTCTGCAGCTTGATACCGCTGGCCACCAAAGCCTTATACATGGCCCGGTGCATTTTAGTGTCGTAGCCGATGGCTTCGCCGGTGCTCTTCATTTCCGGGGACAGATAGGCATCCATGCCTCTGAGCTTGCTGAAGGAGAAGGCCGGGGCCTTAACATACCAGCGCGCCCGCTCATTGGGATAGAGGCAGAAAATGCCTTGTTCCTTCAGGCTCTTGCCCAAAATAACCCGGGTGGCAATATCTGCCAAGCTGTAGCCGGTTGCCTTGGACAGGAAGGGTACGGTACGAGAGGAGCGGGGGTTGACCTCGATGATATACACATGGTCCTGCTCATCCACAATGAACTGAATGTTATAGAGGCCAACAATGCCGATGCCCAGTCCCAGGCGCTTGGCGTAATCCAGAATGGTTCCCTTCACCTTGGAGGAGACGCTGAAGGTGGGGTACACGCTGATGCTGTCACCGGAGTGGACGCCGGTGCGTTCCACCAGTTCCATAATACCGGGAATGAAGACACTCTGCCCGTCGCAGATGGCGTCAACCTCCAGTTCCTTACCCCGGATATACTTATCAACCAGAACCGGCTTGTCCTCATCAATTTCAACGGCCGTTTTCAGATAATGAATCAGATCCTGTTCCTTGGCCACAATCTGCATGGCCCGGCCACCCAGAACAAAGCTGGGACGCACCAGCACGGGGTAACCAATTTCTGCCGCAGCAGCAATGCCGTCGGGAATGTTGGTAACAGCCCGGCCCATGGGCTGCGGAATGTTCAGCTGCTTCAGCAGCTTTTCAAAAGCATCGCGGTTTTCTGCCTTTTCAATGGCATCGCAGTCCGTGCCAATCAGGGTTGCACCGTAGGCAACCAAGGGCTCTGCCAAATTGATGGCTGTTTGCCCGCCCAAAGACGCAATGACACCCTCCGGCTTTTCCATGCAGATGATGTTCATGACATCCTCTACACACAGAGGCTCAAAATACAGCTTATCCGAGCAGGTGTAGTCCGTAGACACGGTTTCCGGGTTGTTGTTAATAATAATGGCCTCATAGCCGGCCTCCCGGATTGTCTGCACGGCGTGAACAGTAGAATAGTCAAACTCTACACCCTGGCCGATACGGATGGGTCCGGAGCCCAAAACAACAACCTTTTTGCGATCAGAAATAATGCTTTCATTCTCCTCCTCGTAGGTGGAGTAGAAATAAGGCACGTAGCTTTCGAACTCACTGGCACAGGTATCAATCATCTTGTAAACCGGGAAAAGTTCCCACCGGCGGCGCAGTTCAAATACCTCTCGCTGGGTCATCCCCCAGCGAAGACCGATTTCTTTATCGGAGAAGCCCATGCGCTTGGCTTCGTACAGGCTCTCTCTGGAATGCTCACAGCTCTCCAGTTCCTTTTCCATGGCTACAATGTTCTTCAGCTTGCGAATAAAGAACTTATCAATACGGGTGGTAACCGCCAGCGACGCCTCCGGCACACCCCGACGCAGCAGCTCCGCCATGGCATAGATTCGGTCATCGGTGCCGATTTTGATATAGCTGCGCAGATTCTCTGTGCTTTCCTGGTCAAATTTGGCCATGTGCAGATGATGAATGCCGATTTCCAGTGAGCGCACAGCCTTCAACAGGCTTTCCTCAAAGGTTCGTCCTATGCTCATAACCTCGCCGGTGGCCTTCATCTGGGTGCTTAGACTGTTGTTGGCATCTGCAAATTTATCAAAGGGGAAACGGGGCATTTTGGTAACCACATAGTCCAGCGCCGGTTCAAAGCTGGCCAGGGTGTTGGCCAGAGGGATTTCATCCAAACGCATGCCCACACTGATTTTTGCCGAAACACGGGCTATGGGATAGCCGCTGGCCTTACTGGCCAGGGCCGAGGAACGGGAAACACGGGGATTAACCTCAATCAAATAATACTGGAAGGAATTGGGATCCAGGGCAAACTGAACGTTGCAGCCACCCTCAATTTCAAGCGCCCGTATGATTTTCAGGGCACTGTCGCGGAGCATGTGATACTCCTTGTTGGTCAAAGTCTGGGAGGGGCAGACAACAATGCTGTCACCGGTGTGAATGCCAACCGGATCCAGGTTTTCCATGTTGCAAACGGTGATAGCCGTGTCGTTGGCATCCCGCATGACTTCGTACTCAATTTCCTTATAGCCCTTGACGCTTTTCTCAATCAGAACCTGATGAACGGGAGACAACGTTAGGGCATTTTTTATCAGCTCATTAAATTCCTCCGGATTATCGGCAAAGCCACCGCCGGTACCGCCCAGGGTAAAAGCAGGGCGAAGAACAACGGGAAATCCAATACGCTCTGCAATCCCCAAAGCCTCTTCGGCATCGGTAGCAATTTCGGAGGGAAGCACCGGCTCGCCCAGATGCTGGCAAAGCTCTTTAAACAGTTCCCGATCCTCTGCCCTTTCAATGCTGCTGCCCCGGGTTCCCAGAAGCTCACACTGGCATTCCCGAAGTACCCCCTTCTTTTCCAGCTGCATAGCCAAATTTAGGCCAGTCTGTCCGCCGATACCGGGCAAAATGGCATCGGGTCTTTCCTTACGGATGATACGGGCCAGATATTCCAAGGTCAAGGGCTCCATATACACCTTATCCGCCATGGCCGGGTCGGTCATGATAGTTGCCGGATTGGAGTTGCAGAGAATAACCTCATACCCCTCCTCCTTCAAGGCCAAACAGGCCTGAGTTCCGGCATAGTCAAATTCTGCAGCCTGACCAATAACAATGGGTCCTGAGCCTATTACCAGTATTTTATGAATGTCTGTTCTCTTCGGCATAACTTATCTCTCCCCCATCCATTTTGCAAAATAGTCAAACAAATAGGCGCTGTCCTGGGGACCGGGAGCACTTTCCGGATGATATTGCACAGCAAAGGCCCTGTCCTCTTCACAGGAAACCCCTTCCACCGTATTATCCAGCAAATTGATATGGGTAATCCTCAGACCGGTTCCTTCCAGACTTTCCGGCATAACCGCATAGCTGTGGTTTTGCGAGGTGATTTCCACCTTGTCCGTCAGCAGGTTTTTTACCGGATGGTTGCCCCCTCGATGGCCAAACTTCAGCTTATAGGTTTTCGCACCATAGGCAAGGGACAGAATTTGGTGTCCCAGGCAGATACCAAAAACAGGCAGCTTTCCTTTCAAGGCCCTAACAGTTTCAATCAAAGGAACCACATCGGTGGGGTCCCCAGGTCCATTGGACAGGAAGAGGCCATCCGGCTTCAAGGCCAAAATATCCTCAGCCGAAGTGTTCCAAGGTACAACGGTAACACTCATTCCCCGATCGTTCATACTGCGCACAATATTCTGCTTCATGCCACAGTCAACTGCTACCACATGGTATTTTGGCTCTGCCGCCTCATAGCATACCATTCGGCTGCGGCTGACGCGGCTGACAGCATCCCGGGGAGGATTATACGACCGCAGGCGCTCCAGGGCAGAGGCCGAATCAACCTCGGCACCGGTTAAAATGGCAAGCATACTGCCGCAATCGCGAATATGACGGTTCAGCTTACGGGTATCCAAGCCTGAGATGCCGGCTACGCCATAGGCCTCCATAACCTGTGCCAAGGTCTGGGTGCTGCGGAAATTGGAAGGGTCGTCGTTATACTCGCGGACAATCAGCGCAGAAATAGTAGGCCGCTCGGTTTCGTAGTCATCATCAGCCATGCCGTAATTGCCGATTAACGGATAGGTCATAACAACACCTTGGTCGGTATAGGAGGGATCCGACAGGATTTCCTGATAACCTACTACCGAAGTATTAAACACGATCTCCAGCAGCTTTTCCTCCCGGCTTCCAAAGCCGTACCCGTAGTATTCGCTGCCATCTGCCAAAATCAGCTTTCTATCTTTTACGGTCTGCATTATTCTTCCCCCTCTTTCCTGTTTTGCAGCTTGTTTAACTTTCGAGGCCTGGGGGTGTCGAAACGATTCTTTCCAATATTCCCTGCAATGGCGGTAGGATATTCACCACCGAAGCAGGCAGTGCAAAAGCCTTCATCCTTGCCGGTCAATAGCACCAGCCTTTCCCGGCTCAGATATCCCAGCGAGGTTACTTTAATCAGCCGGGCAATTTCCTCCACCGTGTGGCTGACCGCAATCAACCCCTTGGTATCATCCACATCCGTTCCGTAATAGCAGGGCGCCACAAAGGGCGGTGCGCTGATGCGCATGTGGATTTCTTTCGCTCCGGCAGCCCAGAGCTGCTCGGCTATCCGTCGGCTGGTAGTCCCCCGGACAATGCTGTCATCAATCAGCACTACCCGCTTACCTTCCACAGCTTCCCGGATGGGATTCAGTTTGATGTTTACACCTGCCTCCCGGTTCTCCTGCCCGGGAGAAATAAAGGTGCGGCCGATATACTTGTTTTTGGTAAAGCCCAAAACAAAGGGAATCCCCGAAACCCGAGAATAGCCGATGGCTGCGTCCAGGCCGGAATCCGGCACGCCGATGACCACATCCGCATCTACCGGATGCTCCTGAGCCAAATACTCGCCGGCTCTCTGGCGGGCCCGACTGATATTGGTACCGTCTACGATAGAATCTGGACGGGCAAAATAGACATACTCAAAAGCACACATGCGCCGGGACCGTTTTCCGCAGTGGGCGGTATCAAAGCGCAGATGACCATCCTCAACAATGGCTATCTCACCGGGCTTCAAATCCCGGACCAGCGTTGCCCCAATGGAGTCCAACGCACAGCTCTCGCTGGCAAAAGCAATGGACCCGTCCGGCATGGTGCCGTAGCAGAGCGGACGGAAGCCAAATTCGTCCCGGGCAGCAATCAGCTTGGCAGGCGAGGAAATCACCAAAGAATAGGCGCCCTCAATTCGGTCCATGGCGGCGGACACCGCCGCTTCAATGCTGCCGCAGCGCAAACGCTCCTGAACGATAATGTAGGCAATGACTTCCGAGTCCGTGGTTGAGTGGAAAATCATGCCCTTTTCCTCCAGCTCCTTCCGCAGAGCCGAGGTATTGGTAAGGTTGCCGTTATGGGCCAGCGCCAGCTGACCCTTATGATGATTGATAACTACCGGCTGAACATTGGCTATGTTATCTGCTCCTGTGGTTGCGTAGCGGACATGGCCAACGGCGATTTCTCCCTGTCCCAGCTTATCCAGCACATCAGAGGTGAAGATATCCCCAACCAGGCCAACATCCTTATAGCTTGAAAAAATACCACCGTCATTAACAACAATGCCCGCACTTTCCTGCCCCCGGTGCTGAAGTGCATAGAGAGCATAATACGCAAGCCCCGCTACATCCCGCGGTGCTTGCGAACAGATTCCAAATATTCCGCATTCCTCATGAATGTGCTGACTGCCGCCAAATGTCATAGCAATCTCCCCCATTCCGCCTAAAAGGCAAAAAAAGGCGCTTTGGGCCTAGCCCAAAGCGCCTTTGCTTTTTCCTGCCTTATAGTAAACCACTATTTCGGCCGTCTGTCAAGCAAGGATTGTCTTATTCTCCGCTGGCCCCATAGTTGGCCAGAACACGGGCAGAAGGATCGTTAACATCGCAACCCTCCCACTCCTTGTTGGGCATCCAAAAGTCCACAACCATTTCCGCCTGGCCGGGATAATACTTTTCAAAAATCTCGCGATAGAGCAGGGATTCCTTGGTAAAGGGTCTGGCATAGTCATAGGCCAAAATCTTCTTCTCATACTCTTCCTCGGTATACTGCTCTTCGGCATATTCCTTCAAATAATCCACCATGGAATGTCCTACTGCATCGGAGAAGGCTGCCTTTTCACGATAGAGAATATCGTGAGGCAAGTAATCCCCCTCAAAGGCATGGCGAAGCAGGTATTTGCCCTTGTTGTAGGTGTTCAGCTTCTTCGCTGGGTCAACCGACATCACATACTTTACAAAATCCAGGTCTCCGAAAGGAACCCGGGCTTCCAGGGAGTTCACGGAAATGCAGCGGTCGGCACGAAGTACATCGTACATGTGCAGTTCCCGGATACGCTTTTGAGCCTCCACCTGGAAGGCTTCTGCAGAAGGAGCAAAGTCGGTATACTTATAGCCGAAAAGCTCATCGGAAATTTCACCGGTCAGCAGAACCCGGTCGTCGGTGTTCTCATGAATCCATTTGCAGACCAAATACATGCCCATGGAGGCCCGGATGGTCGTGATATCATAGGTACCCAGAAGGGCAATAACCTCTTCCAGGCTTGCCAATACCTGCTCCTTGGTCATGATAACCTCGGTATGCTCACTGCCGATGTAATCCGCTACCTGTTTGGCATACTTCAGGTCAATGGCATCGCCGGTCATGCCGATGGCATAGGTGTGAATAGGCTTATCGCTGTTTTTGGCAGCGATGGCACACACCAGAGATGAATCCAGACCGCCGGACAGGAGGAAGCCTACCTTGGCATCTGCCACCAAACGCTTCTTTACGCCCGCTTCCAGCTTATCGTGAATGTTGCTGCAGACCGTTTCCAAATCGTCGGTGCAGACCTCCTCTACGGCAGCAATATCGCAGTAGCGGACAAACTCTCCACCCTTCCAGTAGCATCCGGGAGGGAAGGGCTGAACCCTGTCACAAAGGCCCAGCAGGTTCTTGGCCTCGCTGGCAAATACGATAACGCCTTTGGCATCGTAGCCGTAATAGAGGGGGCGGATACCGATAGGGTCACGGGCAGCAATATACTCGCCGCTGTCTCCGTCGTACAGAATCAGAGCAAATTCGGCATCCAGCATGGGGAACATGGCTGTGCCATACTCCTTGTAGAGGGGCAGAAGAATCTCGCAGTCAGACTCACTGACAAAACGATAGCCCCTGGCTGTCATCTCATCCTTCAGAATCTGAAAGTCATAAATCTCACCGTTGCAGACCACATAGCTGCCGTCCAGCTCAAAGGGCTGCATGCCGGATGGTGTCAGGCCCATAATGGCTAAACGGTGAAAGCCCAGCAAGCCTTTGCCGGTATCAATGATGCGGCTGTCGTCCGGACCTCTGGATACGGTTTTCGCAAACCCCTCCTCAAAGGCGCGAAAAGCGGCGCCGCTGTCGCAATAACCCATAATCGAACACATGGTACATACCTCCGTAAAAGTCATATCAGCGTGATTGAATAGGGCGAGTGCTGAACCCGCGGTGCCACCTATCTTTTTTCTTTTTCCTAGAGTTCTTGCAAACTCCTGCCGATTTACGCACGGCCCAGCGGCGCCCTTACTCAGCCAAAGCGGCCTTTCTGTTTGCAGCTCGGAAAGTGTTATTCCCCCGGTCGGTGCCGTGCGCTCTCACCTGGCCGCACTCTCTGTAGGCACCGTGTCCGGGGTACTTGTCTTTCCTCAAACGCTTTTTAAGTTTTTATTCTACATCCTGAAGGGCATCGTAGCCTTCTTCACCGGTTCGAACCTTAACCACATTCTCGACATCGTAAACGAAAATCTTGCCGTCGCCGATGTTGCCGGTATACAGACAGCTCTTTGCTGTCTCAATAACACTGCGAACAGGAACCTTGCTGACAACGATGTCAACCTGTACCTTAGGCAGCAGGCTTGCAGCAACCTCAGCGCCGCGGTAATACTCGGTCTTACCCATCTGCTGGCCATAGCCCATAACATGGGATACGGTCATGCCGGTAACCCCCAGCGCTGTCATGGCTTCCTTCAGCTTGTAGAGACGCTCTTCCTTGCAGATAATCTCCACCTTGGTAAACTTGGGGGAGCCATCGTCAAAGGTGGGAACCTTCTTAACGGGAACCGCTTCAGCAACCGGAACATCACCGGATACAACCACAGCCTGGGGATCCACATCAAATCCGGCATAGAGCTCTTCCGGGCTCATTGCGATACCGGCATAAGCGGAGGTCAGACCATGCTCAGCCTTGTCCATACCCTTGATTTCCTCTTCGCGGGAGGCTCTCAAGCCAATGGTCTTCTTGATGATGAAG
Source organism: Oscillospiraceae bacterium (assembly GCA_024404215.1). Lineage (GTDB taxonomy): Bacteria > Bacillota > Clostridia > Oscillospirales > Oscillospiraceae > Alloscillospira. Next base: position 3,492 of record JAKSQI010000010.1, on the reverse strand, counting down.
AAGGCAAGAGTGATGGTTACTGCAGTCCAAACAATGGTAACCGCCATGCCGCCCAGCTGCTTGCCCATCTGGGAAAGACCGCCACCGTAGAAAAGGCCTTCGGTAATGCCGGCCTTTTCAAAGCCGGGAGCAGAAGAGGTGGCAAAGAGACCAACAGCGATGGTACCCCACACACCGTTAAGCAGGTGAACAGCAGAAGCACCAACGGGGTCGTCCACATGAATTACGTAGTCACAGAACCAAACGCCGAAGCAAACCAGCAAACCGGCCACCAAACCGATAACAGCAGCACCGGCACAATCAGTTACATCGCAGGGAGCCGTAATGGCAACCAGACCAGCCAGGGAAGCATTCAGGCACATGGAAACGTCGGGCTTTCCGTATTTAACCCAGGTGAAAAGCATGCAGGCCACGGTGGCAACAGCAGGTGCCACGGTTGTGGTGAGGAATACAGAACCCAAAGTGGGCAAATCCGTTGCGGCAGCGCCGTTGAAGCCGTACCAACCCAGCCAAAGGATGAAAACACCTAGGCAGGCAATGGGAAGGTTGTGGCCGGGGAAAGCATGGACCTTGGTTACCTTGCCGGAGGCATCCCGGGTAAACTTGCCGATACGAGGACCGAGCATCCAGGCACCAATCAAAGCGCAGATACCGCCAACCATGTGAATGCAGTTGGAACCGGCATAATCGTGGAAGCCCCACTGGGCCAGGAAGCCGCCGCCCCATACCCAGTGAGCTTCAATGGGGTAGATGATGGCGGAAATAACGGCAGAATAAATGCAGTAGGAGGAGAACTTGGTACGCTCTGCCATGGCACCGGATACGATGGTAGCAGTGGTTGCACAGAACACCAGGTTAAATACGAAGTTTGAGTAATCGAAATTCTGGTAGTTCTTAAAAACATCGAAGGAAATCTTTCCGCAGAAGCCTCCCAGAACATTGTCACCCAACATCATGGAAGCACCAATGATGAACCACATGATAGTACCGATACAGAAGTCCATCAGGTTCTTCATCAGAATGTTACCGGCATTCTTTGCTCTGGTAAAACCGGTCTCGCACATGGCAAAGCCGGCCTGCATCCAGAAAACAAAGGCTGCACCGATCAAAAACCATACACCATATACTTCGGTGTTAATAGAAGATAAAATCTCCTGCATTGACATAATAAATCACTCCTTTTTCAAAAAATTAATTCTCTTTTCTCTTTTTCTCTCCCGGGGGATGGTCAGTCCCCCGGGTGCTTTCCCTTTACTTTACGGAGAACAGCAGATCACCGTAGGTGGGGAAGGGCCAGCATTCTTCAGAAACGTTCATTTCGGCCTCATCGCAAACGGCGCGCAGCTCCTGCATCTTTACCAGCAGGGTATCGCGAATGGCAGCAGATTCGGCTTCCACATCCGTCAGCTCTTCCAGAGCAGAAAGGGCGGCTCCCAGTTCCTCGGTTTTGCTGTCAATCATATCGGTCAGAGCGGACAGCTTAGCCAGCATGCGGCTCTCGTAACCGCAGGACAAATCCGCATTCAGCTCCTTCTTGGTTTTAGCCACGCCGGCCAGCTGAGCCGTATAGCCTTCCACCGCAGGAAGGATTTGCTTGCGGGCCATGTCAAACATGGTCTTGGCTTCAATCTTAACGGTCTTGCAGTAGTTCTCCAGCAGAATCTCACAGCGGCTCTTCAGCTCAACGGAAGTGTAAACGCCATGAGAAACCAGCATCTTCACATTCTTCTCATCTACCAAATGAGGAATGCAATCCGGGGTGGTGCGATAGTTGGTCAGGCCGCGAACCTCCGTTGCCTCCTGAATCCAGGCATCGTCGTAGCCGTTGCCGTTGAAAATAATACGGCGGTGATCCTTGAAGGTCTTCCGAATCATGTCGTGCAGGGCCTTTTCAAAGTCCTCGGCACCTTCCAGACGGTCGGCATAAATCTTCAAGGACTCAGCAACCGCGCTGTTGAGCATGATGTTGGCACAGGCAATGCTGTTGGAAGAGCCCAGCATACGGAACTCAAACTTGTTACCGGTAAAGGCAAAGGGAGAGGTACGGTTACGGTCCGTGGTATCCTTGGCAAAACGGGGCAGAACATCAACACCCAGCTTCATGAAGGCCTTTTCGGCAGCCTCGTAGGGCTTATCCTCAACGATGGCATCCATGATGGCGGTCAGCTCATCACCCAGGAAAATAGAAACTACAGCGGGAGGGGCCTCGTTGGCACCCAAGCGGTGGTCGTTGCCGGCAGTTGCAACGGAAATACGGAGCAGATCCTGATAATCATCAACAGCCTTGATAACGGCGCAGAGGAAAAGCAGGAACTGAGCATTCTCATAAGGAGTAGCACCCGGGCTCAGCAGGTTAACGCCGGTATCGGTGCTCATAGACCAGTTGTTGTGCTTACCGCTGCCGTTTACACCGGCAAAGGGCTTTTCGTGAAGCAGGCAGACCATGTTATGTCGGGCAGCTACCTTCTGCATGATTTCCATGGTCAGCTGGTTATGGTCCGTGGCAATGTTGGTGGTGGTATAAATAGGAGCCAGCTCATGCTGAGCAGGAGCTACCTCGTTATGCTCAGTCTTGGCCAGAATCCCCAGCTTCCACAGCTCTTCATTCAGCTCAGCCATGTAGGCTGCAACACGGGGCTTGATAACACCAAAGTAATGGTCTTCCATTTCCTGGCCCTTGGGAGCCATGGCACCGAAGAGGGTACGGCCGGTAAAAATCAAGTCCTTGCGCTTGTTGTAAACATCCCGGTCAACCAGGAAGTACTCCTGCTCAGGGCCAACAGAGGTGCGAACGCATTTCACATCCGTGTTGCCGAAGAGCTTCAAAATACGCATGGCCTGTTTGTTCAAGGCTTCCATGGAACGAAGCAGGGGGGTCTTCTTATCCAGTGCCTCGCCGCCATAGGAAGCGAATGCAGTGGGAATGCAAAGGGTGGTTCCCTTAATAAAAGCATAAGAGGTGGGATCCCATGCGGTATAGCCGCGGGCTTCAAAGGTGGCGCGCAGGCCGCCGGAGGGGAAGCTGGAAGCATCAGGCTCGCCCTTAATCAGTTCCTTGCCGGAAAACTCCATGAGAACACGGCCATCGGGGGAGGGAGTAATAAAGCTGTCGTGCTTCTCGGCGGTAACACCGGTCAGGGGCTGGAACCAATGGGTGAAATGGGTGGCACCCTTACTGATGGCCCAATCCTTCATGGCTGCCGCCACCGCATTGGCAACGGACGCATCCAGCTTGGCGCCTTCATCAATTGTCTTCTTCAGGGACTGGTAAACATCGGCAGAAAGCTTGGCCTTCATAACGCGGTCATCAAATACCAGACTGCCAAAAATCTCAGGTACCTGTTCCATCATTCATATCTCCTTCATCATTTGAATTTCTCTTGCTGAAAAGCAAAAAGAAAAAGGCAATGATTTCCTCAGGGACGAATCCCTAAAGACATCATTGCCTTCTTCATGCTGGAGATTAAACCACATTCCCTTTGTCTTGTCAAT
>JAKSQI010000001.1 GCA_024404215.1 Oscillospiraceae bacterium | reverse complement strand
TCAAATTGGCTGTTTTTTGTGAGCCCAAAATGGTTGTTTTCGCTGGGCTCTAACACTAGCCAGGAATTTGAAGTTTCCGGCAGCCGGGTGCGCTGTCCCCTTTGCGGGATTGCCTTAAACGAAAACGGCAGCTGCCCCAAGTGCGGATACCAGACACCCGCTGCGGAATAGTAAGCCTGCATACCAAGGGCAGCACTAAGACCGGGGAGTATCGAAATTTGCGATACTCCCCGGCCTGTTTTTGACAATCTTAAATTCTTTTTTCCAAAAGCGCCATTAATCCATTATGTACTTCTCTGTCTATTCTATTAAGGGTCATAATATGACAATTGTAATCAATGCCTGTGATGGATGACGATCAATAGTTGTATGCAGCATTTGCGTGAAATGACATAATAAGGCTGATTGCTGGAGTTATCAATAAACAACGATAGATAATGCGGTATGCTAGCTTCATGCAGTTTCCTCCCACTGTCTCTGATATGCTTCAATTTCTTCAATGTACATTTCTTCATATCCATAATAGGCAGTTGCAAAACAATATGCGTCAGCTACGAACTGGTTTCTATTGTAGACACTCTCGTGAATGTTGCTTAGGAGAAAGGCCACAGCCAAAAACGCCCCTGAGTCACCTCGGCCGAGGCTGACATTCAAGGAATAGAACTCATGCTCGCAGGCAAAGGGAATCCGGATGATTTGATTATTCATACCGGCGGTCATTTGCTCAAATAGCGGGTAATCGCTCAATCGGTACGATGCTGTATCTGGCAGAATAATATAATCTGGATTTAGCTGTAACAGGTCGTTCTCTGTTAACGTAACAAAGTTCCCCTTGCAGTTGTAATTTTCAATAACATTTCGGCATCCTGCTTCTTCAATGATTACATTTTGGAAGGTATCACCGCCTGCTGCCAGAAACGGACTTTCACCGCTTAAAATTAAGACGGTAGGTTTCTCTGTTGTATTTTTTACGGCCAGTCTGGTCTTTTCTAATAAGGTTAGGCAGGCCTCCTCATATGCTTCTGTTAAAGACTGCGAATCTTGATTTGAGTCCAAAAAGGGTTCCCACCGCAACAACAGATTTAGGTTTTCTTCCAATGAAGCCGGTTGATTGCTCAGAAAGCTTTCGCTTAATTGCAGAACCAATAACTTCATTTCATCCAATTTGGTTGGATCTTCACCTCGGTCCATTTCAGATTTGATGTATGGCTCGTCTGGAACAAACCGATAAAGAGTTTGGTCTTTACTTATATAGTATCTAGCCATAAAGGTATTTAGGGCACAGTACGTACCGGAACACCAGTTCGTTAGAAATAACAAGTAGTAGTCACCTTTTTCCGGGAGCGGTGTGTTGTAAATGGTTTCCTTAATAAGCGTATTTCCATTTCGGACGAAACCGCCGTTATGGGCAACAGTTATTCTATCCCCCTTCTTGACATTGCCTTCCCAGCAATCCTCAACAAGTAAGTCGTAGTAGGTAGTGGCAATTCCATCGGCATCGGAATATGTAAGATCTTCTACAGTACCGACAACAATAGTGGTTGAATCTGGGTAAAGGTCATAAACATCGGAATATATTTTTACATAATCTGCAGTTCCGTTGGCAATTGTATCTGAGAGAATGTAATCTTCACGTGAAAAGCATCCCGGTACATCCACGGTCTTGTCATCGCCGCCATTCCCGCACCCAGTCGCGATAAGCAAGAGTAATGCCAAGAACAAAACCGGAAAAAGATACGTCGCTTTTTTCTTCATATTTAAGTTGGCAAAACATCCCTTCATTTTGAAACCCTCCCTATGTTTTCGTATTATTTGATATATCAAAACACCTACGAAACTAATGAATTCAACTGAAAATGACGACCAGACCAAAGAATACTTACACATAAGAGATAGTCATACGCTTGCCCTCATCCTCGCTCACAGTGCATTCTCTGCCCATACGGTCAATATTCACCCACTACTCTTTTTTCACCCCACTCCAGTTTTTAGATTTTATTATTTAAAGTAATATGATATAGTTTGCTTCGATAAGTTCCTAATTTGACAGGATTTGATAAAAGATGAATGCCCTTGATTAAAAGTTGTTCTGAGATGTTCCGTTTTGTTAATACATGTCCTTCTTTTCATTAGATTCCTTTCCGAAAATCTATGAAATAATCTAGCGTTAAGGAAGGGGTTAAAATCTAGCGAAAAAGGGGAAAAAATGGAAAGAAAAACCCTTGAAAACATTGTGTTTTCAAGGGTTTGGTGCGCGAGGCGGGACTTGAACCCGCACGTCCGTAAATGAACACTAGAACCTGAATCTAGCGAGTCTGCCAATTCCACCACTCGCGCGCTTTCGGAATGCTTGATTATATTATCACCACGCCCCCGAAATGTCAAGCAGTTTTTTCATCTTTTTGAAAATAATTTTTCAAATGCTTCCTCGGCCAGTTCCCAGGAGCTTTTCCTCTCTATTTTATTGAAATACCTCAGCCTATGGTCTATAATGAAATCATACAGAGCATGTACGGCCGTCGGTCTGCCTGCTGAATTCTTTTGAAGGAGAATTGACATGGATCTGAAAAATCTGGACATTAAAGCCGAGGTAGAAAAGCTGGTAGCCAAGGCAAAGGACGACAAGGGCTTTATGGACAAGCTGAAGAGCGACCCTGTTAAGGCCGTTGAATCCTTCCTGGGTGTTGACCTGCCCGATGAAGCCATTAAAAAGATTGTTGAAGGCGTCAAGGCCAAAATCAGCTTGGATAAGCTGGGCGGCATCGTTGACATGTTCAAGAAATAACTCAAACAAGGCCCGTCTGCGTTTGCAGGCGGGCTTACCCTTAGGAAAGGAGGCCGATTGTTATTAAGACAACGAAAGCACCCCGGGCGCGGTGGTCCGGTTATCTGGCGGCTGTACTGATTCCCCTGGCTCTGCTGGGCCTTTTTTACCTGCCCAGGAACCGGGAAAGCATGCTGGCCTCGGTGAACCGCAGCTTTTCGCAACCCCTGCTTCGTCATATGGGGAGCTTCTTCTCCGCCTTTCCCCTTTCCTTTATGGAGCTTTACCTTGGGCTGGCCACTGTTTTTCTGCTGGGCTTCCTGCTTCTGCTGATTATCAAGCTGATTCGGGGCCGCAGAAGTCGTCTGGCTATCCTGCTCCGTTTCCTGCTGGTGCTGGCCGCTGTCGTAGCCTGGATTGCCAATGCCTATTGCTGGTTCTGGAGCACAGGCTACTACAGCAGCAGCTTTGCCCATCAATCCGGGCTGGAGGCGGAAGGCATTTCTGTGGAGGACCTGACCACTGCCACGGTTTATTTCGCCAACTGTGCCAATGCCCGCTCTACCCGGGTACCCAGGGACGAGAATGGCCTTACCCTTTGCAGCTGGGATGAGCTGATGGCGGATTACGAAAGCCTGTATGACCCCATTGAGACAGAATTCCCCTTTTTGGAGGGGCCCACAACCCGACCAAAGGCCGTCCATTTCTCAAAAATCATGAGTCGGCTGGACTTTACCGGCATCTTCTTCCCCCTTACCGGGGAAACCTACATCAATGTCCACCAGCCCGACTTCGGCATCGGCGAAACCATAGCCCACGAAATTGCCCATCAGAAGGGCGTGCACCTGGAAGCCGAATGCAACTTTTTGGGCATTGCCGCTTCCATTCAGTCTGACAGCTTACTTTATCAATACTCCGGCTATCTCGGCGGTTTGATGTATCTCAGCAGCGCCCTCTACAAGGCCGATAAAGAGGCCTGGGCCGAAATTGCCGCCGGCTTTACCGATGAGCTGCGGGCAGACTGGAACGAGCATTCCCGTTATTGGAAGGAAATGGAAGGCACCACCAGCACGGTCAGCAACAAGGTGTACGATACCTTTTTAAAAGCCAACACCCAGCCGGAGGGGCTGAAAAGCTACGGCCGCTGTGTCGACCTTCTGGTTCTCTGGCTGAACAACCAACGCGAATATTAAGGAGGATTTTTCATGAACATTACCTGGCTTGGCCATTCCTGCTTCCGAATAGAGGAAGACGGCCGCAGCGTGGTCTGCGACCCTTACGCGCCGTCCTATGTCCCTGGACTGGATGACATTCAGGTTACGGCAGATGCCGTGGTCTGCAGCCACGACCACGGAGACCATAACTATGCCCAGGCTGTTACCTTATCCGGCAAGGGCATGCCCTTCACTCATACCCCTCTGTCCTGCTGGCACGATGACACCCGGGGCAGCCAGCGGGGTTCTAACACCATTTCTGTTTTTGACCTGCCCTCCGGCCTTCGGGCCGTTCATCTGGGGGACTTGGGTCACATGCCCGATGAGGTCACACTTCAAGCCATGGCCAAGCCTGATGTGCTGATGATTCCCGTAGGTGGCTTTTTCACCATAGATGCCGTCATGGCCAAGGCTGTGTGCGATGCCCTGCAGCCTAAAGTCATTATCGCCATGCATTTCCGTTCTGACCGCTTCGGCTACGATGTTATTGCTCCGGTAGAAAGCTTCACCGCCCTCTATGCCGCTGACTGCGTAAAAAGCTTTGAAGGCAGCCGGCTGACGGTTACGGCGGATACAGCCCCCATGGTGGCTGTGCTGACGCCTGCACTGGCAAAGGGCTGAAAGATAGAGGATTTTTTGAATTACTCTTGCCATACATAACCGCATATGTTAAAATATGCTAACGCAAAATCTACGCAAACTTTTCTAAGGGAGTTGTTTTTATATGGTTAAAGTTATCATGGGCCTGAAGGGTTCCGGTAAAACAAAGCAGTTGGTTGATTTGGTTACTGCTGCTGCAGAGGCTGAGCCCGGCAACATTGTTTGCATTGAGCGCAAGCCCCAGCTGACCTATGACCTGCCCCACTCTGTTCGTTTGGTTGCCGCTTCCGATTACAGCCTTGTAAATTATGATGCCCTGCGCGGCTTTGTTTGCGGCATGCACGCCGGCAACTATGACATCACCCACATCTACATTGACAACCTGTTCAAGATTGTTGACCGTCCTTACGACGCCGAGGCTGAGGCCTTCATTGAGTGGTGCGTTGCTTTCTCCGAAAAGGAAGGCGTAAACTTCACCATGACCTTGAGTGCTGATGTTGCTTTGGCTTCCGATAAGGTTAAGGCTCTGTTCTAAGATAAGCTGATTTAGGCCTGCCGTGCCCTGCATGGCAGGCTTTTTTCATAGACACAGGTGATGAAATGAAAGAAAACTACCAGCGGCTGATGGATGACATTATCGCCGGCCACGTGAAGGCCGGCGAGAAGCCCACCCTGCTGCTTCACAGCTGCTGCGGCCCTTGCAGCAGCTATGTGCTGGAATACTTAGCCCGTTATTTCCGGGTTACCGTCTTCTACTACAACCCTAATATGGACACCGCCGAAGAGTATCAGCGCCGGATGCAGGCCCAGCAGCAGCTGCTGGAGCGGGCCCAATACCCCAATCCGGTTTCCCTGGTGGTGGCCCCCTATGACCACGTTCCCTTTGCTGAAGCTGCTGCCGGACTGGAGCAGGAGCCGGAGGGCGGCGCCCGCTGCACCGCCTGCTTTATCCTCCGTCTGGAGGAGGCTGCCAAGGCCGCTAAAGAGGGAGGGTATGACTATTTTGCCGCCACCCTTACCGTCAGCCCCCATAAGGACGCTCCCCGCATCAATGCCATAGGCCGCAGTTTGGCCGAGAAATACGGGGTGGCCTGGCTGCCCTCGGATTTTAAGAAAAAGGAAGGCTTCAAGCGCAGCACCATTCTCTCCAAGGAGTATGATCTCTATCGCCAGGACTACTGCGGCTGTGAATTCTCCAAGGGGCATCTGCAGCCGTAATCCCGCCACTGTTCCTCTCCCTGCCGCCCTGCGGGCGGCAGGGAGAGGGTGGGGAGGACGAGCCACACGGTATATCACCTACACTGCAATGCCTGCGCTGCAATGCCTGCGCTGCAATGCCTACACTGCAATACCTACACTGCAATACCTGTGTCGCATCCTGCCACCCGGTCTTTAACAGCCGATGCTCTCATCCGTATTTCTGTTTCCCATAAAACGATAATAAGGAGGCTATTCCATGTCTGCATTCAAATACCCCCATTTGTTTGAGCCCATTGTACTGGGCAATCAGTTTTTCCGTAACCGCATTTTCAACTCCCCAACCGGTGTAGCCATTGAGCCGGAGCGCTACAGCTGCGGCTATTATGAGCGCAAGGCCATCGGCGGCGCTGCCAGCGTCTGCATCGGCGACGCCTGCCCCAATGAGAACGGCCGGGCCAGAGGGCTGCAGATTAATCTCTGGAACGATGCAGAAAACCAGAAGCTCAGTGACATTGCCCACTCCATTTCCCGCCACGGCGCTGTAGCCTCCATTGAGCTCATTGACGCCGGTAATGCTGCCTACCATTCTGCTTCCCTGGGTGCCCCCCTTTATGGCCCGGTTGACGGCATCAGTCCCTTCGGCCAGGAAATCCACGCCATGACAGAGGAACAGATTCTAGAGGTCATTGAACAGCACGCCCGAGCCGCCCTCTATGCCAAGCAGTTGGGCTTCGGCATGGTTACCGTCCATGGCGGTCACGGCTGGCTGATAACCCAGTTTTTGGACCCCAGTAACAACCGCAAGGACAAATGGGGCGGCAGCATGGAAAACCGCGCCCGTCTGGCCGTTGCCATCGCCGACCGCATTCATCAGCTCTGCGGCAAGGGCTTTCCGGTTGAGATGCGCATGGTGGGTGATGAGGTTCATCCCGGCGGCTACCACATTGAGGAGGGCATTGCCCAGGCCAAGCAGCTGGACGGCCATGTGGATCTGATTCATGTATCCACCGGCAGCCACGAGGTAGCCGAGGTGTTTACCGTTACCCACCCCAGCATGTTTCTGGCAGACGGTGCCAATGTAAAATATGCTGCCGAAATCAAAAAGCATGTGAAGCAGTCCCCGGTTGCAACGGTAGGCGCTCTCAGTGAGCCGGAGCTGCTGGAAGAAATCATTGCCTCCGGCAAGGCCGATGTTGTGGAAATGGCCAGGGGGCTGATTGCTGACCCGGACCTGCCCAAAAAGCTGCTGACCGGACGGGAGGATGAGGTTCGCAAGTGCATGCGCTGTCTCTTCTGCTTCTCCACCCACATGCAATCCGCCATAATCCCCTGTGCCATTAACCCGGAAATCGGCCACGAGTACGAGATGCATCAGGCCCCCATTCGCCAGGTAAGCAAGCGGGTGCTGGTTGCCGGCGGAGGCATGGCAGGCATGCAGGCCGCCCTCACCGCCGGAGAAAACGGCCATCAGGTCATTCTCTGCGAGAAGACGGACCGTTTGGGCGGTGCCCTGCTTTGTGAAGAACAGGTGCCCTTTAAAGAAAAGCTGAGCCAATACATTGCCCTGCAGACCCGGCTCATCAGCCGTCAGCCCAACATTGAGGTTCGGCTGAACACCGAGGTCACCGCCGACCTGATTCGTGACCTTGCCCCGGATGCCGTTATCTGTGCTTTGGGCGCCCGTCCGGTGAAGCCCAAGCTGCCGGGTATTGACAGCCCCCATGTATTCGGCGCCGAGGAAATCTATACCCACCCGGAAAAGGCCGGAAAGCGGGTAGTGATTCTGGGCGGCGGTCTGGTGGGCCTGGAGCTGTCCGTCTGGCTGTCCTCACGAGGCCATGAGGTCACCGTGGTGGAAATGGAGCCCAGGCTCAATGACGGCGGCAATGTACTGCATGGTCTGGCACTGACCGGTGAGCTGAAGAAGCAGAAGGTCAAGGTCAGCCCTGCCACCCGAGCTCTGGCCGTAACCGAAGAGGGGCTGCTGTGCGAATACACCGGTGCCAAGGCTGAGCCCGGCTTCCGTTTTGGAACCGGCATCTTCCTGCCCGACGGGGAAAGCGGACAGGTTACCTTCCCCGCCGATACCATCATCTATGCCGTGGGCCAGCGCCCCCTTCGTGAGGAGGCAAGTGCTCTGCGTTTTGCCGTTCCCGAGTTCTATCAGGTGGGTGACTGCGTCATGCCTAAAAACATCTATGAAGCCACTCACACCGCCCACTATGTAGCCCAGGATCTGGGCCGGCGGTAAGCAGCTCATGCGATACATCTGCGCCCCCATGCAGGGGGTAACCGGCCACGTATGGCGCCGGGTTCTGACCCGGCACTTTGACGCCCCGGACGCCTGGTACACCCCCTTCCTCTCCCCTACTCAGGACCGGGTTTTCACCCCCCGGGAGCTGCGTGAGGTAGAAGCTCAGGCAGACAAGGGGGTTATTCCCCAGCTTATTGGGCACAACCCGGAGGATATGCTTTGGGCCATCCGCAGCCTGGCGGACATGGGTTATACCGAGGTCAACCTGAATCTGGGCTGCCCCTCCGGCACCATGGTCAGCAAAAAAAAGGGCGCCGGCCTGCTGAACCAACCGGACCTGCTCAATGCTCTGCTGGACGGTGTATTTGCCGGCTCCCCCATTGCCATCTCCCTGAAAACCCGACTGGGCATGGAAAGCCCGGAGGAGTTTCCGGCCCTGCTGGAGCTGTACAACCAATATCCGGCCTCCCTGCTGATTCTTCACCCCCGGGTGCGTCGGCAGCAGTATAAGGGCCTGCCGGATGCCGAACTGTGGGCTTATGCCAAGGCCAACAGCCGCCTGCCCCTTTGCTACAACGGCAACCTTTTTGACCGCGAGTCGGTTTCTGCCTTTGCCTCCGCCAACCCGGATACCGACATGGTAATGCTGGGCCGCGGAGCAGCCGCCAACCCAAAGCTCTTTGCCGAGCTGAAGGGCAGCACCCCATTGACAAAGGAAGAGCTTCTCCCCTTTTTGGATAGTCTCTGGGAGGCTTACATCTCCCTGCTGGGGCAGGAGCGGCAGGTGCTGATGCGAATGAAAGAGCATTGGGCCTACCTGGGCCAGGCCTTTTCCGATAACCGCCGCCCGCTGAAAAAGCTGATGAAGGCCTCGGATGCTGTCGGCTACCGTGCCGCCCTGGCTGAGCTTATGGACAGCTGTCCGCTGCGGAATCCCGCCGGTTATTTGCCCCCGGAGGAGCTTTAATTCCTTCCAAAAACGACAAAAGCCCCGTGCTTCTCATGACGGAAGCACGGGGTTCTTTCTCGTTTTTCGCTTACCTCAGCGGAACTCAGTTCAGTTCCTTCAGGGCCTCTGCCAGCAGGTCATTGCCCTTTCCGAATTCTTCTACAGCGGCCATTACCTTGTTATAGGCAGATTCCTTGCCGCTGTCCTTCAGCTGGACAGCCAGTTCAGCCAATTCCTTGGTGTGGTCGGCATTATGGCCGGCCATGTAATTCATCAATGCATAGAGGCGGTTATCGGCCTCCCCATGGCCGTGATCATGGCTGTGCTCGTGGTCGTGGCAATGCTCATGGGCGTGGTCGTGGTCATGAGCATGGTCATGGGTATGCTCATGGTCATGGCCGTGGCTGTGACAATGCTCATGGGTATGGGCATGCTGATGGGTCTCGCCATTTTCATGGGTGTGCTCGTGGGTATGCTCGTGGGTGTGCGTATGCTCATGCTCGCTGCCCACAATATCGTGTTCCAAATGCATAACGGTACTCCTTTATTCTTATTTCGACTCCATCCCTCTCCCGGCAGTCTGCCGGAGCCCTATGAAAAACCGCACTCCCTCACCGGAGTGCGGCTCTTCCCAGAAAGGTTATGAGAGGAATTAACGGTCTTAGTATAACACCGGTCGGCTTTGCTTTAAAGCCCCCCTGGGGGATAAAACACAAGTATTTTTCTTGTTTTCCAAACCGTCAGAATTTAATACTCTTGCGGACCTCTTCCGCACGCACCGGCTGACCATCCGCCACATGAATCACCACTTCACCAAATCGAATTTCACGCAGCATGGCCAACAGCTTTTCTTCCTTCTCAGTTAGTTTCCATTCACGGTTTTCTGCCATAGGGTTCACCTCATCGGATTTTCCCTACCCCATCGGCAAAGGGGGAAGGGCTACTGGGATAATAGTACAACAAATCGCGGGATTTTGTTAAGCCCCCAGGGGGGATACTTTCCAGCAATTATTCATTTTGCCCCGGCTTTTAAACAGGTTAGACCAACAAGACTGAACTTAAAAGCTTGCGTGTATAGTCTTCCCGGGGGTTTTGGGTGATTTCTTTTGCGCTGCCCCGTTCCACAATTTTGCCTTGATACATGACCATGACAGAATCGCAGAGACCTTGTACCAACGCCAGGTCATGGGAAATAAAGAGGACCCCCAGCTTCATTTCCTTGCGAAGCTGAGCCAGGAGCTCCACCACCTGGGCCTGTACACTTACATCCAAGGCACTGGTAGGCTCATCGCAAATCAGTACATCCGGCTTCAAGGACAGAGAACGAGCAATGGCCGCCCGCTGACATTCTCCACCGCTCATCTCATGGGGATACTTATTATAGTACTCCTCCGTCAAGCCAACCCTGGTCAGCAGATGCATGGTAAAGTCTCTGGCCTCCCTCTTGTTTACGCCGAAATTACTCTGTATTTCAGTAATACAGGTCCCCACCTTCCGGCGGGGGTCGAAGGAGTCCTGAGGCATTTGATAAATCATCTGAATCTGCTTGTACACGTTGTGAGGATAGGGGGGCTTGATTTCTTTCCCTTTGATGCGAATGGTGCCGCCGTCGGGAATCTGCAGCCCCATCAGCATACGGGCAATGGTGCTTTTTCCGCAGCCGGATTCACCAACCAAGCCCAAAAACTCATTTTCGCCAAGAGTAAAGCTAACGTCATCTACGGCATGGACAAAGGAGTTGCTTTTATGGGAATAAAAGCTCACCTTCAGGTTTTCCACTTCAACGGCATTCATAGCTTTCCCTCCCGAATACAATGGCATTTGACAAAATGACCGGATTCTGTTTCTACCGGCTCCGGATCTGACAAGGCGCAGACTTCCTGTCGGCAGGGGCAGCTTTGATAAAAGACACAGCCGGGAACTGTCCGGTCAAACCCGGTGGGGCGGACGCCGGTCGGCATGGGTGCGTCCATGGTTGGCACAGCCGCAATCAAATTTTTGGTGTAGGGATGCATGGGCCTTTTTATCACGGCACCCTTCTCCCCATACTCCATAACCCGGCCGGCAAACATGACATAAACCCGATCAGAGATATAGGAAATAACCCCCATGTTATGGGATACAATCAGGGTGGAGTTACCATACTCATCCCTTAGCTTCCGCATCTCCTCCACAACCTGCTTTTGAACGGTAACATCCAGTGCGCTGGTGGGCTCATCTGCCAGCAGGAGCTTTGGACTCAACACCAGAGCCATGGCAATGGATACCCTCTGGCACATGCCACCGGACAGTTCAAAGGCATAGCTGTTAAGCAGGCGCTTTCCATCCTTCAAGTTCATTTTTGCCATGATTTCACACATATGCTCCTCTGCTTCCGCATAGGTCATACCGGAGTGACAGGCAACCAGTTCCTTCAGCTGTTTATTGATTTTTCGTATGGGATGGAAGGATGTCACAGGGTTTTGTGCAACAAGGGACATTTCCTTGCCCCGCATCTTTCTCAGGTCCTCCTGTGAAAGGGCGAGCAAATCCCGGCCATCGTAATGAATGGAGCCGGCTGTTACCTTTCCGCCATTCCCCAAAATACCCAGGGTAGCATAAATAGTCGTGCTCTTTCCGCTGCCGGACTCACCAACAACACCTACAATTTCACCGTCCTTGACGTGCATGGAAACGCCCCTCAGAATGGGGGCGTTTCCATAGCTGACATCAATCCCATTGATATCCAGCAGCCTGCTCATTTGCGGTCAACAGTCCAGAGGACGCAGTTATCCATTTGGTCACCGCCAAACATGGGAGGCAGATTAACAATGCCGGCCTTGGATACCATGGTGTTTTTTACATGCATGATATAGATATATTCATTGGATGCATAAACCTTCTCCTGAATCTTCTTAACCAGCTCTACACGTTTGGACATGTCACTGGTAACCTTCAGTTCATCCAGCCAGCCGTCAATTTCAGCATCGTTAAGGTCGTTAAAGTTTGCGGTACCTTGAGAATGGAACACAGGATACAGATAATTGTAGCAATCGCCCAGGGTCAGGGTATTGTAGCCATAGGTAGCCAGATTGAATTCGCCGGCATTGGCATCATCGCTAATGGTGTCGCTGACCTGAATGGTGGCATCAATGCCATAGCCCTTGAGAATGGACTGCAGAACCTCGCTGAGGGTATCAAACTGGTTTTTAGCATAGCAGAGAATATTCAGGGTGACCTTCTGACCATCCTTTTCCAGGAAGCCATCGCCATCGGCATCCGCATAACCGGCATCAGCCAAAATCTGGGCAGCCTTATCCTTATCATAAGCCGCCTGCTGCAAGGATGCGTCGTAGTATTCGGAATAGTCAGGGAAAATGGACTGGGTTGAGAAGCCATAACCACTGTATACACCGGCAATGATGGCATCGCGGTCTATGGCATACTGAAGGGCTTCACGCAGGGCAGGATCCATGGTAAAGGTATAGTTGGGGTTTACATACAGATAGAAGGCTCGACCAGCATTGTATTCTTGAACCTCATAATCCGGGTTGCCGGCAAACAAGGCCAGGTCACTGGTGGAAACACCGGTGGACCAGTCAATTTCACCGGACTGGAGAGCCAAAGTAATGGCTGCTGAATCCAGATTGGCCTTAGTGTGAATGGTTTCAGCAATGGGGGTACCCTGCCAGTAATTGTCGTTGCGGGTCAAAGTGCAGTTTCCTTCGCTGTCCATATCGGTCAGGATATAGGCACCGGTACCAATCATATTTTTGTCCAGATTCTCGGTGCCCTCCACATCAAAAATAGCCATGTTGGGCTCTGTCAAAACGCGGTCGAAAATAGCAACGACAGCATTGGTATGAATGGTCAAGGTCTGGCCATCAGCCTCCATGGAGGCAACATCCGCCAATGCGCTCAAGCGTTCATTGACAGACAGGGTATACTCTAAAGACTTTTTTACCATTTCTGCGGTCAGTTCTTTCCCATTAGAAAAAGTAACACCGTCACGAATGGTCAAGACCCAGGTCGTGTCATCCGTGTTTTCAATAGCAGTTGCCAGCTTTGGCTGAACCTCCTTGTTAGCATCCAAGGCCAACAGAGTCTCTGCCATGCCCATGGCTGTTGCTTTTGATGCGTTATAATCTACAGCAGGGTCAAAGGTAAATACCGTTGCGTTGTTAGCGGCAGAGTTTGCACCGAAGGTAAACTCAATGTGTCTCTCTTCTGTGGCTGCAGAATTATCCGTTCCGGTGCTTGACTGCGCCGCATTATCCGAAGAAGCAGGAGTTTGGCTCACTGCAGTATCCGCAGGCTTGCTGCCACAGGCAAAGAGAGCCAGCAGCATCAGCACGGACAGCATGAGGGCTGTCAGTTTTTTCAGCATGTTTTTTTTCATTTGAATTTCCTTTCTCGTTTGTTAATTTGTATTTTTCTTCGGATTCAGCGCTTCATTCACGCTGTCGCCGAACATACCCATAATCATGACAACAAGCAAAATGGCCAGTCCCGGGAAAATAACGGTCCAGGGTGCAGTCTGCAGGGTTGCCTTGCCGTCGTTGAGCATATTCCCCCACTCCGGGAAGGGGGGCATGGTACCAAGCCCCAGAAAGCTTAGGCCGGAAAAACCCAGGATTGTGTTTCCAACATGCATGCTGGCCGATACAATCAGGGGCGTCATACTGTTAGGCAAAATGGTTTTAAAAAGAATCTGCCGATTGGTCATGCCGGTGGTTCGGGCCGCCTTAACAAAGGTGCGCTCCTTCACCTGCAGCACCTGGCTGCGGGAAAGCCGGGCATATTGGGTCCAGTTAATACAGGACATGGCGATGATACAGTTGCCCATGCCGCTGCCCAGCATGGCCGCAATGGCAATGGTAAAAACGAGACTGGGAAAGGCCTGCACGGCATCTACAAATCTCATAACCACCGTATCAAAAGCCCCGCCGATAAAACCGCAAACGGTTCCTATGGCTGTTCCAATGATAAAAGTGATAGCTACCACGGCTAAAGACGCATATATGGACCGGGCTGCTCCGGTAATAAGACGGCAAAGAGTGCAGCGCCCCAGGTAATCTGTGCCCATGAGATACTCTGCCGAAGGCCTCGCCGTTATCTGCAGCAGATTAACCTCATAGGGGTCATGGTGGATAAAGCGAGGACCCACCCAGGCCAAAACAAGAAGCAGAAGAACTATGCCGGACCAAACCAAAAGCCGGACTACTGCCGGGTCAAACCGCCTTCTTTTTTCCATGTCGGTAGCCACCTCCGTTCTCCGCCAAAATACGAAGCTTTACTCTCGGGTCTGCCATGGCGTGCAGAATATCCACCACCAGATTGATAATGACATAAATACCTGCCATCATTAGAACAAACCCCTGCATCAGGGGATAATCACGGTTGGTAATGGAATTTACCGCCAAGCGCCCCAGCCCCTGGTAGGTACAGACCATTTCAATGATGGAAGTTCCCCCCAACAAATGCCCCATGTTCATTCCGGCAATGGTCAGAATGGAGGGCATAACACTTTTCAGTGCACCGTTATAAAGAATCATTCGTTCTTTGATACCTCTGCCCCGGAACATTCGGATGTAATCCTCTCCCAGTTCTTTAACAATCTCAGCTCGAATCTGTCGGATATAATTGGGGGCCATTGTCAAGGCTAAGGTCAAGGCAGGCAGGATGATGCCCTTGGCGGATCCTGAGCTTATTGTGGGAAGCCAACGGAGCTTGACACCCAAAAGATAAATCAGCAGCAGGGCAGCAAAGAATCCCGGCATGGAACCGACAACAAAGGACCCGGCACGTATTATGTTATCCGTCAGCTTATTGGCCTTTACTGCAGATAGAATGCCCAAGGGTATGGAAATCACCAGTGTTCCCAGCATGCCCAGTAACGTAAGCTTAAGGGTGTTGGGGAATAGGGTTGCAATATCCTCAATAACCGGGTTTTTCGTAAAGAAGGATGTTCCCAAATCACCGTGCAGCAGATTTATCAGCCAGCTTCCAAACTGTTCGTACAGAGGCCGATTCAGTCCCATCTTTTCCCTCAGCTCTGCCACGGCCTCTGCGGAAGGCGAATCACCACCCATGGACAGGTAAATCGTCGCAGGATCGCCGGGTGACAGATACATCAAAAGGAAGGCTATCAGGGAGATTACCAGCATGACCGGTATCAGCCACAGCAGCCGTTTCAGGATATAGCGTCCCATTTCATCACTCCTCTATTGTTTCCGCCTTTCTGGCCACTATGGTAAAATCCGTATAGTAGCCATCAGCTATGCCATATTTCAACAGACGTTGGGGATAACGAAGCTCCTCTGCTAAAATATCAAAGCCCAGCTTTGGCAGCATGATATCGTCCCATTGTCCGGGACGTTTCAGCTTAGACATAGGCAAATTGTAGGCGGTTTCATCACACAGATTATAATCATATTCCTTTGAATCGTTATGGTCTCCGTGGGGGGTGCCTGCCAATTCAATGATACGTTCTCGGTTTTGCCGGTCCTCTTCAAAAAAGAGGTAGTTGTAGTGATTGGCATCCCGATAAATCAAAAGGCCACCGGGCTTGAGAACCCTTCGCCACTGCTCCATGACATGCTCCGGCTCCGGCAGGGCCCAGGTCACATTGCGGGAGATAACGACATCAAAGCTTTCATCGGGGAAGGGCAGTTCGCCGGCAGAGGTGCAGTAGAAATCCGCCTGCAGTCCCAAACTGCGCAGATTCTCCTTTGCCTTTTCCAGCATGTTGGAACACAGGTCAACAGCAGTAACCTTATGGCCAAGCTTTGCCATAACCGCAGCTATCACGCCGGTTCCCGTACCGGCATCCAGCACCTGAAGAGGCCCCTCCGGTAAATAACGGGCATACTCCCGCCCCATAGCATCCACGTCCTCCGGCTTGCGGAAAAAACCAAAGGTTTCCGCCCGTTTCTGCCAGTAGGTATGCATGTTGGTTTGGGTCTCTGGTTCCGCTTTCTTGACTGCGCATATCTCAAACAAAGGGGACTCGGCATACAAATCCTTTTCCCACTGCTCATAAACCCTTCTGCCAATGTTCTCTTCTATGGAAACCTCAAAGCCCAAATTGGTCAGCACCTCCCGGTCCCAGTCCGGTCGGTAGGTATGAGTCAAAGGGGCGGTGGCATAATAAGCCATGTCGCCTCGGGAAACAAATTCCTCCCGACCATACTTTTCCCGATAGGCCTTTTCCCGAGCCAGCACACGCTGCCGCAAATCCGGGTCAAAAAACTGCAGCTGCCAGTTGGCATCATAAATCAGCAGCATGCCCCTGGGCTTCAGCAGCCGCTTAAACTCAGAATATACCTTTTCCGGATGCTCCAAGGTCCAGGTTACATTTCGCATTACCAAAACATCAAAGCTTTCATCCGGAAAGGTCAGGCTGTTAACATCCATCAACAGAAATTCAGGTGTCACCTGCAAGCATTCCGCATTCTTACGGGCACAGGCCAACATGCCTTCCGATGCATCAATGCCGGTTGCCCGATACCCCAGCTCAGAAAGAATGCAGCTGAAAAAGCCCGGTCCTGTTCCAACAGCCAGGATTTGAAGATTCTTTTTAGGCAAATGCTGCCTCAGCTGCTGTTTCCATGCTTCCTTACGGAAGGAATGCAGTTCCCCCTGGATGTAGCTGTCATAGCCCTTTCCGTCAGCCCATCGTTCCCCGCGCTCTTGCTGATTCATCTGTTTCCTCCATCCCGCGATAACCAAAAAACAGCAGGCTTACCCAACACCACCCCCGAGGGTGATACTTTAGGTAAGCCTGCTGTTGTTCAGTCGGCCACAATGTGATTTAATTTTTGCGCGGGCTTTTACCCCCATCGCTTTGAGAGGAATTGTACCATTTCTTCTTTTCGCTGATAAGCCCCCAGGGGGGATAGAAAATCAACAAGGAAGAGGCCTGGAATTCTCAAAGAATCGGTAATAAAACCAGCCTTGCCACCAGTTCCGGCAGCAATTCGGTTTATACAAAAAAGCCGCGGCACAGACAAAAGCCTGTGCCGCAGCCGTTTTCCTGCAACAAAAACAGTCCCTGCACAGCGTCCCGTGCACAGAAATCCCTTCAAATTCCCAGCAGTTCTCCTGACTCGTGTTCCTCGCAAAAGCGGCGGATGTATGCTGCCTTCTCAGCAATTTGCCAATGACTGACTTTCGTCAACGCACACACCCGGAGCACATACAGTGGCGGCCCCGTCCATGGTTCTCACATGATTCTCTATTCTCTTCATCGCCCTAAGCGGTGCAATGAAGCACTGAAAACAAGTATTAAATTTGGCTGATTCTATCACGCCGCCTGACAGTCGTCAATATCAATCATTCATATTTATTGTTTTTACCATTAAAATGAACACTTTGGCAACTATTTATTAAAAATAAGAAGGGCTGTGACCATCACAGCCCTTCCGGGATTGCTCTTTACAGCCGTTCCATGGGGGTATCCCCCAAATTCAGGCTTTTTTCTGTGCTGACCTGCTCAAAGACCAAATCCCTGTAGCCGGGCATTTTTGCCGTAACGGTAAAGACGCCGTTATCCGGCAGATTCTTAAACCAATAATCACCAAAATCATCGGTTTCCGTCTCAAGGGTCAGGCCTTCACCCACGCAGGTCACCTTGGCACCAATGAGAACCTCCTGCTCCACCGGGTCAAAGAGGGTGCCGGCCAGGAAGCGCCCGGGCATGTTCAGGTAATACACATTCGGGGCCGTCTCCGGGTGCAGCACCAGAGCCCGCTCCAGCTCCTGGGCAAAGTCTTGCTTCTCACCGAAACGCATGGCGTCGGTGGGGCAGGCCTCCACGCAGCGGGGCAGCTTGGAGCCGTTATCCAGCAGATGAGCACAGCCGGTACACTTTTGGCAGATATTCAATGCATCGTTCTTATAAATGGCGTCATAGGGGCAGGCTTCCATGCAGGCCCCACACCCCTGGCACTTCGCAGGATCAATAAGGACCAAGCCGTCCTCCCGCTTGGAAACGGCACCATGGGAACAGGCCTCCAAACAGGCCGGCTTGTCACAGTGACCGCAAAGCTGGGACACATAATGGATTTTTACCTTGGGAATGGTTCCCTCCGGGTGCTCGTGCACCTTGCACCAAAACTGGCCGATTTCCGGCTGGGGCTTGGCATAAGGCATCCAGTCGTTATAGCAATGCTCGTCTTTACAGGCCAGCTGGCAGTTATAGCAGCCGCTGCATCGGGCAATATCAATGACAAATACTTTTGACATAGGGTTCCTCTCCTTTGTTCAGTAGCCGTATTATACCCCACTTCCGGGATAAAGGGAAAGAAGCAGGCGCACTATCTTTTACAACCTTCAGGTTGTTTACATCATTACTTCTGTCCGTCGAATCAAGTCATTCTGCAGATCGGGTACCAGCTCCACAAAGAAGGCAGAAAAACCAGCCACGCGAACCACTAAATCCCGATATTCATCCGGGTTAGCCTGTGCCTTGCGCAGGGTATCGGAGCTGACAATGTTATACTGCACCTGAGTACCTCCCATGCGGAAAAAGGACTGGACAAAGCTGCGCATCTTTTCAATGCCTTCCTG
This sequence comes from Oscillospiraceae bacterium, assembly GCA_024404215.1. GTDB lineage: Bacteria > Bacillota > Clostridia > Oscillospirales > Oscillospiraceae > Alloscillospira. Next base: position 14,692 of record JAKSQI010000001.1, on the reverse strand, counting down.
CCCCTGAACGCAGGAGGGATGGAACTTCATGTTAAACTGAATGCCGTTCCAGTAGCGCTCCGGGTGAAGGGCAAGAATGCTGCCGGCAACACCGGTAGGACCGCAGCGGTCAGCGCCCTGGGTAGGGGAAGCGCCATCCGACAGTGCCTCACCGCTCCTTCTGCCGTTGGGAGTTGCCGGAACGCGATAACCGCTGGCCACATGGCCGCCGGCTGAATAGGCACCGGCCTGGAAAGGCCCCCGGGGACCGGTATAGCCGCTTACCCGCTGTGAGAACATATCCGAAAGCCAGGAAGCCAGCTCATCCACATAAGGATCCGCATTTCCGAAGGCCGGCGCGTTTTTGGCGGCCTGGCGCAGACTTTCGCAGCCTTCCCAATTGTTCAGCAGGGCATCGTAAAGCTCCCGGGCCGTGCACAGCTTTTTGTCATACACCAAATAGCGAACCGCTGCCAGGCTATCAATGGCTGTGCCCAATCCCTTGACGGCAAAACCGCAGGAATTGTACTTGGCACCGCCCACCATCATATCCCGGCCGGACTCCATGCATCCGTCTATGGTAGCGGAAGCCATGGGGTTGGGCACCATGGCGTTGCCCATGTACTCGGTTAATACGCTTAAGGTGTGATGCCAGTCCATAAACCAAGCCAATTGGGCGGCAAAGGCCCGCTTAAAGTCTTCAAAGGTTTCCATTTCATACAGATAGCCGGTAGCCGGACCGCTTTGGATGCCGTTCTGAGGGCATCTGCCGTTGTTAATGGCCTGAACAACCACCTGGGGCATAATAAAGAAAGCCTTACTGAAGGGGCCGGATACATTGGAAAAATCGCAGCCGCTGCCGGACAGCTCCACACATCCGATGATACAGAAGTTGCGGGCATCCTCCAGTGACAGGCCGCGCTTAAGCAGCATTTCAATCAACAGGTCCGCATTATCCAGTGTCGGATTACCGCCGCAGACTCGGTTGGTTTCCACTGCCGCCTCCCAAAGGGAATCCGGAATATCGTCGTGAACACACAGGCTGATGTTGGGGTCATGCAGCTTCAGCCGGGCCATGGTATTAAGTACTAAATAGGTTGCCTCGCAGGAAGCATCGCTGCCATCCGCCTTGCGTCCTGCCAAGGTCAGACGCATGTTGTCGCTGTAGGCACCGGCAACGGTCATGAACTCTGCCGGACCGCTGATAATGATTTCCGCCACCTTTAGGCAGAAGCAATCCATGTATTCCTGGGCTTCCGCCATGGTAATGTCGCCATTTTCCAAATCCCGGTGGAGATAGTCACCCACATGACCATCCAAACGGCCAACCGTCAGCCCCAGCAGGCTGCCTTCATAGGCAAGAATGAGATGGTAGAGCAGGACTGCCTGGAGGGCATCCTTATAATTACGGCAGGGGTTCGCCATAATCCAGTCCATCCGTTCCGCAATTTCCAGCAATTCTGCCTTCCGGGGCTCCTCCGCGGTTGCTGCCATTTCTCTAGCCAGGGCCGCATAGCGTCGGGAAAAAAGGATGGCAGCATCACAGCAAATGCTGACCGCCCGGTAGAAGAACCACTTCTCCGCATCCTGTCCGCCGATATTATGGTTCAGCTTTTCAAGTTCTGCCTCGGCCTCAGCTTTGATTGCCGTAAAGCCCTTTTCCACTACCTTGCGGTAGTTGGCATTGTAATGGCCGTGAACCTCATTGCGGCTGTAGGGGCCAAAGGAAAGGGCACCGGAGGCACAGACCGCTTCCTGCTCCGGGGTCATTTCAAAATGGGACAGAGCATTGGCGTTGTGGTCCTGCCAATAGTCAACTACACCACAGATATAGTCCCGGTCCTCCTGAGACATAAAGCAGCGGGCTTCCTGAAGGGTGCGGTTGTCAAACTTGCCGCTGGCAATTTCCCGGGGAAGCCAGCTAAGGTCATTATACTCGGGAAAAAGCATGCTTCCCTTATAATACTTCCCGGAATTACCGACCAACAGCTCATCCGGCTCAATACGCAGGGGCACCCCTTCCAGAATCTTATACATGGCATTGGCCCGGCGCATCATCTGGTTCTCGTGAGGATGAGCTTGATAATACTCGGTTACAATACGCACACGCTCACTGTCAAAGCCGGGAAGCTCATCGCGATAGCGCTTACGCAGACGGGCAATTCGCTCTGTTACGGTCGGAAAAGTATACATGCAATCACTCCTGTTTCCTATGCTGCGGTTTACAAACAACACCCTTTTAGAGTATACTAACAGTAAAATTCAGCGCTGATTATGTTACTTGACATTGTAGCATAGTTTCCCCTTCTGTGCCATAGCAATCACGGGAAAATCCCGTAAGGAGCTTCTTAAGAATGAAAAAGATTCGTTACAATTCCCCCGTTATCCTAACCTTTGCCCTGCTCTGCCTGGCAATTCTTGGCTTGGACAAGCTGACCGCCGGCGCATCCACCGCCAGGCTTTTCTGTGTTTATCGTTCCTCTCTGCGTGACCCTTTGACCTATCCCCGATTTTTCCTGCACGTCCTTGGTCACAGCAGCATGTCCCACTATATGGGCAATATTCTGCTGATGCTGGTTGTTGGCCCTCCCCTGGAGGAGCGCTTTGGCAGCAAGAGGCTGCTGCTGGCCATGGCTGTCACCGCCCTTTCTACCGGACTGGTTCAATTCATTTTCTTTCCCGGATCCGCCCTACTGGGGGCAAGCGGCATCGTCTTTATGCTGATTGTTATGCTGTCCATGACCGGCCGCAGCTCCGGCAGTATTCCTCTGACCATGCTGGTGGTACTGGCGCTGTACCTGGGCCAGCAGGTTATTGACGGCATTTTTACCAAGGATAACATCTCTCAGCTGACCCATATTCTGGGCGGTGTCTGCGGTGTAATTATCGGCAACGTTTACTATACCGGCGGCCGGGGCAGCAACAGTCGTAGGCGTTACCATTCCTGAGATTCCGGCTTTCATCCCCGCAGCCCGGCTGCGGGGATTTCTTTCTGCCTTTCCCTTGTATTATCCCCGGCTTCCGTGCTATAATGATTTGCTAAATGTACGAATTTGAGTAAAGAAAAGAAATCGGAGTGAACTCTGTGCTGACGAATTTTAAAAAGCTTTTTCAAGGGCAGGATCTGACCGTGGGTAACACCTTCCGCTGCCTGATTATGTTTTCTATTCCCCTGTTGATTGGTAACATTGCCCAGCTGCTCTACAACACCGTAGACAGCATTGTCATCGGAAAATATGTGGGTGATGCGGCTCTGGCCGCTTTGGGCTCCGCCTCCCCTATTTTGATTCTCTTTCTTGTGGTCTTCATGGCCATTGGTGCCGGCGTCTGCATTCTGGTATCCCAGTATTTCGGTGCCCGTGAGTATGGCATGCTGGAGGCATCCATCGGCAATTCCATTACCCTGATTGCCGGTGCCTCCGTGGTTTTGACCATCGCCGGCATTGCTTTGGCCGGTCCGGCCCTGCGTTTGATTAACATACCCCAGGAAAGCTACGAAATGGCCAGGGTCTATCTGGTTGTCTGCTTCATCGGTGTGGCTGGTGACGGCTTCTACAACATCATGTCCGGCGTTCTGCGCGGCATGGGTGACAGCGTCTTCCCCCTGCTGATTCTGCTTTTCTGCACCATATTAAACACAATTTTGGACGTTTGGTTTGTAGCCGGGTTAGGTATGGGTGTTGCCGGTGCCGCATGGGCTACCACCATCGCCAAAACCGCCAGTGCCATTATTTTGATTATCAAGGTTCTGCGGGTTCGGGGTCACATTCATTTGAAGCCCGCTCATCTTCGCCTGCGGGCTCCCATTGTTCGAAACATCTGCCGTCTGGGCATTCCCAGCGGCATGACCCAGGGCATGATTTTTATCGCCGCTATTGTAGTACAGGGCATGATGAACCGCATGGGCGTTTTGGTGGCCGCCTCCTACACTGCCATGATGAAGGTGGACAGCTTTGCCGTTATCCCCTGTCAAACCTTCGGCGCCTCTGCCAGCACCTTTACCGGCCAGAATACCGGTGCCGGAAAGCCGGACCGTGTTACGAAAGGCTCCCGTCAGAGCCTGCTTCTGGGGGTCTGCTTCTCTGCTGTGATGGTTTGTGTGATTCTTGCTTTGGGCAAGCGGATGCTGGGCCTCTTCACCTCCACGGAAGAGGTTATTGACATGGGCTATCGTTTCATTCTGATTATGATTCCCGGTTATATTATGATTGCCATTTCCGAGGTCTTCGGCGGTATTATGCGCGGAGCCGGCGACGCCGTTTCCCCCATGTGGATTTCCATGGTAGGCAATGTTTTTGTTCGAATTCCTATCACCCTTTTGGCCGTTACAGTGTCAAAAAGTGTTCTCTGGCCTGCGGGACACCCATACTCTAACTCCGTTGCTATGGACATCTGCATGGCCATCCAGACCATTCTCACCTTAATTGTATTCTCCCGAGGAAGGTGGAAAACAAAGGCGGTTATCTCCCGCAAGCAGGAAGAAGAGCGATTGCCATGCTGACAAAATTCAAACATCTTTTCGGCGCACAGGATATGACCCAGGGGGCTCCCCTGACCTGTCTGCTCATGTTTTCCGTTCCCCTGCTGATGGGCAACCTGGCTCAGCTGGCCTACAGCACTGTTGACAGCATTGTGGTAGGCCGCTACTGCGGTGACGCGGCCCTCAGCGCCATTGGTGTTACCTCCCCCATTTTAAATCTGTTTTTGGTGCTTTTTATTGCCATCGGTTCCGGCGTTATGGTTATGGTTTCTCAGTACTTTGGTGCCCAGGAATACGACAAGCTGGAAACCAGTGTTGGCAATAGCATTACCCTAATTGCCTTGGTGTCCATAGTACTGACCACCTTTGGTCTGCTGGGTCTGGACTGGATGCTCCACGCCATTAAGGCACCGGTGGAAAGCTACGACATGGGCAGGACCTATATGCTGATTTGCCTGGCCGGCTTGGCCGGCAATGGCTTTTATAACATCATGTCCGGCATTCTCAGGGGCATGGGGGAATCCGTGTTTCCTCTTCTGGTTCTCCTGGGCACCATGCTGCTGAATATCGTTCTGGATATTTGGTTTGTAGCCGGACTTGGCTTTGGCATTGCCGGCGCCGCCTATGCTACTATCATTGGCCAAACTTTATCTGCCATTGTCTGTCTGGTTAAGGTTGTTATGAGCCGCCGCTATTTCCGGCTGAATTTTCGCAGCCTGCTTTTGAAAAAGGATGTTGTTGGCACGGTCTGCCGTTTGGGCCTGCCTAACGGTATTGCTCAAGCCATTATGTGGCTCTCCACTATCGTTATCCAGCGGCTGAACAATGCCATGGGCTATATGGTAACTGCCGCCATCACGGCTATGCTGCGTGTGGATGCTTTCGCCATGATTCCCAGCACCACCTTCAATATGAGTGCCTCCACCTTTACCGGCCAAAATGTTGGCGCCGGCCGCATGGACCGGGTTAAACAAGGCTGTCGCACCGTTTTTGTCATGAGCTTGACCGTTTCTCTCACCATGATTGCGCTTATGATACTGTTCGGTAAATGGATGATTGGACTTTTCACTACAACACAGGAGCTGATTGACCTGGGCTATCAGCTGATTTTTGCCATGATTCCGGTGTATCTGGTCATGGCCATCGGTCAAAGCTTCGGCGGTGTTATCCGCGGTGCCGGAGATGCCATGGGCCCCATGTGGATTTCTCTGGTTACCCAAACGGTCATCCGCATCCCCGCCGCCTATCTCATTGCCTACCTTACCCGAAGCCCGGCCCATCCGGTGGGCGACCCCCGCAGCAGCTTCTGGGGTTTGGGCATAGCGGTTGTCATCAATGCAGCTGCCACTCTGGTATATTATCGGATTGGCCGCTGGAAAACCAAAGGCATCACAGCCAAGGCTAAAGCCGCTGCCGAGGCTTAAGCAAGCGAATCCATAGTATTCACTATTTATATAACAGGAGGTAATTCCCATGTCCGAAGCAAGAGTTATTGTTGAGCGTCCTGAGGACCAGCCCGGTGCTCTCTACCTCACCATCAGCAACACTGACGCTGCCAACAGCTTTACCGTTGAAATGCGCCAGACCATTCTGGATGCCGTTCTCAGCGTTCAGGATGACCCCACCTGCCGCGTTATCGTTCTGCGCGGTGACGGCGACAAGTTCTTCTCCGCCGGTCTGAGCATGGAAATGCTGGATGATATCAAGACCAGTGACGACCGCATTGTGCAGTGGCAGATTGGCAAAAAGGTCCGCGATGCCCTTTATGCCAGCAACAAGATTATAGTAGCCGCCGTTAAGGGTGCCTGCGCCGGTGCCGGCTTTGAGTTTGCCATGTGCTGCGATTTGGTTTACTGCGCCGATAACGCCAAGTTCGTTCTGCCTGAGTTCAACATTGGTCTGGTTCCCGGCTGCGGCGGTGCCATGACCCTGCACAAGCACATCCCCTATCACCGCTTCATGGAGCTGATTTTCTTCTGCGAGCGCATGCGGGCCGAAGAAGCCCAGAAGTGGGGCTTTGTTAACAAGATTTTCCCCTTGGCTGACTTTGATGCCGAAATCAAGGCCCTTGTTGGGCAGCTCTGTGAGAAGGCCCCCCTGGCCGTTCAGGGCTTGAAGGAGCAGCTGCGTATCCAGCGCAACTTCGGCGACGAGGCTGCTTACCTGAAGGAATATGACCTGAGCATGTCCCTGATGGACTCCAATGACTTCCGCGGTGCCGTTAAGGCCTTCCGCGCCAAGGAAAAGCCCGTATTTAACGGCAACTAAACCCTCGTCTTCCCCGATCCCCCTCCCCGTGGAGGGGGATTCTTTTATTTGTCAGAAAAGAGTAGCCAGGCTTCCCTTTCCCGTGATATACTGGCGTTGACTATTCCTCAAGGAGACCATTATGAGCAAAACCGTTTATTTAATTGATTACGAAAATGTGCATGAGGCCGGCCTGCAGGGCATGAACCTTTGCCCCGCCGGAGACAGCATTCATCTTTTTTATTCTGTTAACGCCAACCGCCTGAGCCTGGATTTACTTCGGGGCATGCAGGCAACTCTCACCGTCCATAAGGTACAGCCCGGCCGCCAGTCCCTGGACATGCAGCTGGTCAGCTATCTGGGCTATCTTATCGGCACTGAGGGCCCCGATTGCCACTTTGTCATCGTCAGCAAGGATACCGATTTCACCAACACCCCCCTCTTTTGGAAGGATGAAATGGGTATTGAGGTCCTCCGCCGCCAGACCATCGACGGCAGCGAAATTACCCCCGCCCCAGCTGCCCGCAGCCGTTCCGGACGCGGACGAGGCGGAAACCGCCGCAACGATAGGGACAGTCACCCCGCTCCGTCCGTTAAAGCAACGGAAGCCGAAGCCCCGGCGAGTATCCCGTTCCCTGTTCCGGAAACCCTGCCTGCTGATACAGGCGTCCCCCTCCCCGGTCCGGTTGAGGTAGATTCTCTTTCAGCAGCCTTCCCAGAGGCTTCGAGCCTGACTCCGTCTGTACCGGACACAGCAGCGGAAGCCCACAGCGTCCCGATTCCGGAGCCATCGGTTTCAAAGGAAAAAGCGACCCCCACGGAAAAATCCGAGCCCTTGGACCCGATTGCCGCAGAAGCCCTGCGCTATGCCACAATCGCTTCCCCAGCCAGGGAATTCGGCGGCCCCTCCCAGCCCACCTCCGGTTCCAGACCAACCAAGGCCCCTAAGCCCCCTTTTGTCCCCGTTCCCGCCCGTGAAGTTGGCGTAGCCAAACCCAAGGTAGAGGAAGCCACTGTGGCCACAGAGAGCACTCCTCCTTCAGAACCCGAAATCACTCCAGCCGCAGCCCTAGAAGCAGCTCCCGTACCGGAGGCGGCAGCTGTTACGCCCGCTGAGGAAGCGTACAGCCCCACCTTAGGCAGCGGCAACGACACCCCGACAGAAGCTGCGGCAGAGGAAGCTGCTGCTGCCGAACCCCCGGCCAAACCGGCGGCAAAAGCTCGCGGAAACCGCAGCCGCCGCCGAAAGGCTCCTGCGCCGGAGTCCCCCGCTTCCCGGGAATCCGCTGCCCCTGCCACTTCTGAAAGCACCCCTACAGTCGTCCCTTCGCTGGACCCGCAGGAAACTGCCGCAGAGAGTGAGTCTGTCATAAAAGAGCAGGCCCCCGCTAAAACCGGCCGAAAAAAGGCCACCACTTCCAAAGCCGCTATTGACAAGGAAGCGGAAGCTCCCAAAGCTCCTAAAGGCAAAAAACCGTCCGGTGCACCGGATAAGAAAACCCAGCTGAATAATGCCTTGATGAAAGTCCTCAGTGACAAAAAGGTAGATAACGACACCACCATGAAAATACTGGGCATTGCCATGCCCCTGTTTGGGGACACTGCCATCAAACAGCTGACTTACCGAGGCATGGTCAAGGAATTTGGTCAGAAGAAGGGCCTGGAGCTTTACAACATCATCAAGCCCCTTTGGAACGAAAAGAAAAAATAAACAGCAAAAACCCGCCTTCTCGGCGGGATTTTTGTTTAGGGTCAATCCGAATAGGTCAGCTCCAGTCCGGCATGAAGGGCCTGCAGGGCATCCCCCAACTCATCCTTTAGAATAGCCAGCCCGGCCTCGCCGGTGCAGTGCCCGGTAACCACAGAGGAAATGCCGGTTCTCTTTATGGCCCGGGCCAATTCCCGAACCTCTTCTTCGGCAGACCGATAAAGGTGCAGCCCGCCGATAATGGCCTTGAGGGTTCTGCCCGGAAAGGCCTCAGCAGCCTCCCGAATAATAACATCCGCTCCGGCGTGGCAGCAGCTGTTAAGAATAATCAGCCCTTCCGCAGATTCCAGCACCAGGCTCTGCTCGTGAGCAAACTCATCGGGTACAAGGCCGCAGCATTCGCTGACAAACATGCCGGCCTTCCGGCCTACCTCTGCCAGTCCCGGACTGCTGTGGGGCAGCAGATACACACCGGGCAGCAGCTGCACCTTTCCACTGCTGTAAATCAACCGGTCACGGAATCTGGTCAGCCAGCCTTGGTGTATGCCAATATATTCCGGCCCCTCGCCCTTATCACACCAGCAGTTTTCCCGACACTCGGACCTTAGATAAAAGGGGGCCCGGTCATTCAGGGCAAAGAAATCCGCCAACCCATCGGCATGGTCATAATGGGCGTGAGAAAGCACGCCGAATTCCACTTGAGACAGGTCTAATCCTAACACCTCGGCATTTTGGGCAAACAAGCCGGAGCTGCCGGTATCCAGCAGCAGCTTATGGCCCCGATATTCAATATAGATACACAGCCCCCACTCCCCTTGGCAGGGTTCTTTGGGAATGTTATCAGACAGGACAACAAGTCGCACGGGTCTGCACCTCCCTTAAAACAGCACGATGCTGAAAAAGGCTGCCTGGTCCACAGTCCACGCAATGGGCATGCCGGCTGTCTCCGCCAGCTTGGTTACATCAATGCAATAGGCCGACAGGCAGGAATAGCGGGCATTTTCCATTTGACAGGGCTCTCCGGATTTCATTTTGCATTCTTCGCAAAGGCCGCAGGGGCCGGCCATGACTAAGCTGTGGGCAGTGAGGCCTTCAGCCACCAACTGACGGAGCAACCGGAGGGTCCCCTTATTATGGTTCTTTTTCATGGGCACCACCTCATCAGCATTCAAGGCACTTGTTACTTGAGCGGAGGTTTTCAGCACCATCCCCCGACGGAAGGAACGGAGTTTGCTGTCCATTTCCGCCGGTGTTCCGCAGTAAGGCGGGCAGCCATAATTGGCATTATAATTCCCGCAGAGATTATCCTCACAATACTTACGGTAGTCCGGATTTGTTACAATATCATCGGTATTCACAACCGCCGCTTCAAAGCCCTGGGCCCGAGCTAGTTCGGTCATTCTTACTTCACTCAACATAGCGCAATCCCCACTTTCTTTCCCAATAGCCCCATTGTATCACAAGTTTGTCTGCCTACCAATATTTTTATCAGCCTTTGGCCTCCGCTGTGCTATAATACAGAAAAGGAAAGGGGATATCCTTATGGCAAACCAAAGCTTTGCTACTCTCTGTTATTTGGAACAAAATGGTTGTTACCTTATGCTGCATCGCATCAAAAAGAAAAACGACATCAACAAGGACAAATACATCGGCGTCGGCGGCCACCTTGAGCACGGAGAGTCTCCTGAAGACTGTATCCGCCGGGAAGTGTTGGAGGAAACCGGATTGACCATGGGACACTTCTGCCTGCGGGGGCTTCTTACATTCGTCATTGATGACATAGATGAATACAGTTTTTTATACACTTGCGAGGATTTTTCCGGAACCCTGAAAGACTGCGACGAAGGTACCCTGGAATGGATTCCTAAAGAGCAGGTATTGACTCTTCCTATTTGGGAAGGGGACAAGCTTTTCTTTCGTTTGCTGGACTCCCGTTCAGAGTTCTTTTCCCTCAAGCTGGTGTATGTCCATGATGTATTAACCTCCGCTTCCCTAAATGGTCAGCCACTGGACTTGAGCTGAAGCAAGCCAGGTCCTTTCTCCCTTCGGCATAAGCTCTCACAACGGCTGTCCGCTTATCCCATGTTCTCCATACGTACAACGGGTTTTTGTTATTAACTCCAGTTATTTTCATTTATTCATATTGACAATTAGAGAAAATGCTATATAATTGGGTCACGTGAATATGGTTTGATAGAGGTGCGGTTGACATCAGTAGCCTCCGCCTGCGCGGCAGAATCCGCAGGGGGTCAAAGGGGATACCGCCGAAGGGTGTGCAGAATTCTGTCTGTACATGCCTGGTAAGCCGGATAACATTCGGTTTACTGTCGCATCATTGCGGAGAGCTGTCGTGTATTAGATTTTCAGTCGTGAACGCGGTCTCCGCGTTCACGATTCTTTTTTGGAGGTACATGTATGTACGGTACTTTTTGGGCCTTGGTGCCCCCCATCATCGCCATTGTTCTGGCTTTGATTACCAAGGAAGCCTATCTTTCCCTCTTCATTGGTGTTATCGTCGGTGGTTTGTTCAGTGCCGGCTTTGCCCTGGTTCCCACACTGGACACTGTGGTGAACGATGGCTTGGTAGCCGCCATTTCGGATAATGCCGGTATCTTCCTTTTCCTGGTATTGTTAGGCATCATTGTTGCCCTGGTTAATGCTGCCGGCGGTTCTGCCGCCTTTGGTCGCTGGGCCGAAAAGCATATCAAGACCCGGGTTGGTGCCATGCTGGCTACCTTTGTACTTGGTGTTCTGGTCTTCATTGACGACTACTTCAATTGTCTGACGGTAGGCTCCGTCATGCGTCCGGTAACTGACAGCCACAAGATTTCCCGCGCCAAGCTGGCCTATCTCATTGATGCTACCGCGGCTCCTTTCTGTATCAGTGCCCCGGTATCCAGCTGAGCAGCCGCCGTTTCCGGGGTAGCCAATGACCTAGATGCCGGATACTCGGGTATAGAGCTCTTTATCAAAGCCATTCCTTACAACTTCTATTCTCTGCTGACCTTTGTTTTTATCATTGGCTTAGCCCTAATGAAATTTGATTTTGGTCCCATGCGCATTCACGAAATGAATGCCAGACTCAACGGCGACCTGGGCGCTTTGGATAACAGCGATCAGGAAACCGGCAACAGCAAGGGCCGCGTCATTGATTTGTTGATTCCTGCACCATCGGCATGCTCTATGTAGGCGGCTTCTTTGGTGTGGATGCCTGGGGCGGCACGGACTTCGGCGGTGACTTTATCGGTGCCTTCGGCAACACAGACGCCTTTATCGGCCTGCCCTGGGGTGCGATTATTTCTCTGGTAATTACCGTCGTCTACCTTTTGGCCCGTCGGGTTGTGAGCTTAAAGGAAGCCATGGAGTGCGTCCCCAAGGGCTTTATCGCCATGGTTCCCCCGATTATCATTCTGACCCTGGCCGTTTCTCTGAAAACCATGACCGGTAATCTGGGTGCTGCTGAATTTGTTCATGACCTGATGCTGGGCGCCTCCGGCAGCCTGTACAAGCTGCTGCCTGCCGTCATTTTTGTGGTTGCCTGCTTCCTGGCCTTTGCTTCCGGTACCTCCTGGGGCACCTTCGGCATTTTGATTCCCATTGTTACCGCCATTTTCCCGGCATCCAGCAGTCTGCTTATCATCGGTATTTCTGCCTGTCTGGCCGGTGCTGTCTGCGGTGACCACTGCTCCCCCATCTCTGACACAACCATTATGGCATCTGCCGGCGCTCAGGTAGAACACCTCAACCATGTCAGCACCCAGCTGCCCTATGCCATCACCGTTGCAGCCGTCAGCTTTATAACCTACATTGCCGCCGGCTTCATTCAGAACGTTATCATCAGTCTTGCCATTGGTATTGTATTGACCTTGGCCGCCCTTTTTGTCATCCGTGCAGCGGTTTCCGAGAAGGATGCCTAACCACCGAATGGGGCTGTCTTAAAATTGAGCAGGAGGTCACCCAATAGCTGAGTGACCGACCTCTCACACCACCGTGCATACCGTTCGGTGCACGGCGGTTCAATCGCGTAAGCACAAAGACTCGTAGTAGCTTAGGATTTCAAAGTATCCCGCCACTACGAATCTTTTGTTTAAGAAACTGTGCAGATAAACAGAATTTGTCCAACACTCTTAACAATGTCAAGCGTATTGGATATAATAATCATTAATACAAGGAGAAATCTGAGACTATTAGAGGATTGGAGGAAACTATATGAAAATGAAATCAGTCCTTTTTAAACTCAAGACTAAGATTTACTCAAAGAATGGGATGCGAATTGTCAATCCTCTGTTTTTCTTATCCGCTTGCCTCCGTGGATGGATTTCTTTCGTTGCCCTCCTTGCTTGGGTAGTCTATCTTGCGTATTGCATAACTCATACGAATTCAAGGATTTCTAAAACCGTATTCGCGCTCCTTATACTTTTTGCTACAGCCATCTTCTGCATGAATATATATGTTTTCTTCAAATAGTATGATGATTATGGGGCATATTTGCTATTCTTCTTTATATTTGAAGCAGCCAGGTTAATGCAAAGAAACAATAATGCCGCCATTTGGGTACTCAAAAAGAGCAACCAAACGGCGGCATTTGATATGTGAAAGATAATCGCAATGTATGAAATGGCTTTCGACTGTCCTGCAGCACCTAATGGCGTGCTCTTTATACGCTTATGCCAGCTGTGTTATCCGTTCAATATCCAATCCGCTTCCTTTTTCATAGCCGAAGGCTCCGATTTTCCCGGCAATGCCCAGGGCAATGTTCACGAAGCGCATGGTTCCGTTGGATACCCGAAAATCCGCAAGGACGGATTTTTCATTCCGGATGATGATCTCCGTTTCCGTCTCCCCTTCCAAAATCTGAATATGCTTTACAAGAGACAGGTCTACTTGGGTTTGGCCTTCCGTGCCCTCAATGGTCAGCAGTCCATGCTCCAGCTGAACCCCAAGAGAAGCAAGCGCTTTCATAACCAGGGGCTTACCCAAACCGATTAAAAAGCCGATGATAAGAATCCAAAAAACCAGCTTGCGTATTTTGCGAACAATGGCCAGAAGAAGCAAAATCACAGCTATGACCAGGGCGATAACAATCACCTTGGTGTCTATTGAGCCTATCAGTTCCATTATTGCATCCATGAGAAGCTCTCCTTTATGTGGAAAATGAATCCTGCCCATTGTACGCCTGCCGCAGAGTATTTTCAAGGCGCTTTCCGTAAAAAGACCGACGCCGAAGCGTCGGTCATGGAAATCCTTATCCTTGCGCCTGCACTGCCGTAATGGCAATGGTGTTCACAATATCCTGTACCGAGCAGCCCCGAGACAGGTCGTTGCAGGGCTTGGCCAGCCCCTGCAGCACAGCAAAGCACTCCGCCCCACCGATGCGCTGGGTTATCTTGTAGCCAATGTTACCGGCCTGAATATCCGGAAACACCAGTACGTTGGCACGTCCGGCAACCGGGCTTCCCTTGGCTTTGCCGGCGGCCACCTCCGGCACCAATGCAGCGTCAAACTGCAGTTCTCCATCCAGAAGCAGCTCTGGGGCGAGCTCGTGAGCCAGGGCTGTGGCCTTCTGTACCTTGGTTACCAGCTCATGTTCAGCCGAACCCTTGGTAGAAAAGGACAGCATGGCGACACGGGGTTCCTGAATTCCGCACAATTTTTTGGCCGTATCTGCCGAAGCCACCGCAATCTGCGCCAGTTCCTCAGCCGTAGGGCATGGGTTAACCACACAATCCGCATAGATTAGCAGGCCATCTTCACCCAGGGACTTATTGGGGCAATCCATCAAAAAGCTGGAGGATACCAGCTTCGTTCCGGGCTTGGTTTTGATTACCTGCAGGGCAGGCCGCAGCATATCCCCGGTGGAGTGCACAGCGCCGGAAACCAAGCCATCGGCCTCCCCCTGCTGCACCATCAGAATACCGTAATACATAGGGTCCCGGGCCAGCTTTTCCGCATCCCCCCTGCTAAGCCCCTTGGCCTTTCTCAGCTCATAAAGGGCCTCTGCATAGACTTCTGTTTTGGCGCTTGCTGACGGATTTTCCACAGTTAGACCCGTCACATCCAGGCCCAGACCGGCAGCAGCGGCTTGAATAGCTGTCGGGTCACCCAGCAGAATGGGCTCCGCAATGCCCTGCTGCTGCACCTGCCAGGCTGCCTGCAGCGTTCGCGGCTCATCCCCCTCCGGCAGAACAATGCGTTTCCGTGTTTGGGCCGCCTTCTCTTTTATCCGTTCAATCACACCCATGAACCCTATCCCCTTTCTCTTCTTCAGCGGGGCAGAC